>CAZEJJ010000015.1:0-58341 GCA_964512185.1 uncultured Enterobacterales bacterium
GGTTCGCGGCGGAGCATCCTGGGAAACACGCGGCGGGATAGCGTGGGACCCTACAATGGTGCGGGGGAGAGGATAGAACGCGCGGCCTCTCCCGGCCCAGGGGCTCCGCTATGATCGCCCACGTGGTTCTCCAGTACCTCCTGCTGGTGTTCGCAGGCTGGGTCAATCGTCGCCAGCAGCGGGTCATCCGCTACCTCATGGTGGAGAACGCGGTGCTGCGCGAGCAGCTCGGTAGCGGGCGACTCAGCTTCACCGACGCGCAGCGGCGACGGCTGGCGGTGAGGGGCAAGGCGCTGGGTCGCAAGGTTCTGGATGAGGTGGCCGGCATCGTCACGGCGGACACCATCCTGCGCTGGTACCGACGGCTCGTCGCCAGGAAGTACGACGGCTCTGCGAGACGCGGGGTAGGCAGACCCTCCAAGCCTGCGGACATCGTCGCCCTGGTGCTCCGCCTGGCGCGGGAGAACCCGGGCTGGGGCTACACTCGGATCCGCGATGGCCTGTTCCACCTCGGCCACGAGATCAGCAGGAGCACGGTCAAGCGCATCCTGCAGGAGCACGGCATCGAGCCTGCGCCCGAGCGTGATCGGACCACGTCGTGGGAGGGCTTCCTGAAGGCGCAGTGGGGCTGCATCGCCGCGGCCGACTTCCTCACCGTGGAGGTGCTCACGCTGCATGGTCTGGTCCGGTACCACGTGCTGGTGGTCATGGACCTCATGACGCGCCGGGTGGAGGTTGCTGGCATCAGCCCAACGCCGACGGGTGCGTGGATGGTGCAAGTGGCGCGACAGCTCACCGACGCCAAAGATGGCTTCTTGTTGGGGAAGCGGTTCATCGTGCTGGACAGGGATCGTCTCTACTCGGCCGCGTTTCGCAAGATGCTGGGTGACTGCGGCGTGGAGGTTGTGCGCTTGCCTGCCAGGAGCCCGAACCTGAACGCCTTTGTGGAGCGCTTCGTGCTCTCCATCAAGTCGGAGTGCCTGGGCAGGATGATCCCGCTTGGCGAGGCCCACCTGCGCTGGGCCGTGAGGGAGTACGTCCGGCACTACAACGCCGAGCGTCCGCACCAGGGGCTGGGAGGCGCGCTGGTCGAGGGGGAGCACCGAGCGGGGGGAGTGGACGGGGAGGTGCGGTGTCGCGAGCGGGCAGGTGGGCTGCAGCGGTTCTACTACCGTGAGGCAGCGTGACGCCCGATCGGTGAGCTGTAGGGGATGGAGGACGATGCGGAGCTGCGGGGAAGATCCATGGTGCGCGCGGACGTGGGCAGCACCCGGGATCGCCTCATCAGGCACGGCCTGCAGGGCCCACGCTGTCGCTCCGGTGGCCCTGGAACGGCCCCTGGACGGCAGCTATGAGGACGCTGTCGTCGGGATCAGCGGGTGGACTGGGTTTTGGTACAGGACGCGAATCGCCGAGTCATCCCCCAAAGAAAAACGCCCCCGGAGCGGGCTCCGAGGGCGTTTTCGATAAATGGCGGGGTGGACGGGACTCGAACCCGCGGCCTCCGGCGTGACAGGCCGGCGTTATAACCAACTTAACTACCACCCCGTTCTTGAAAGAAAGCGCTCGGCGAGAGGTGGGCGGAACAGGGCTTGAACCTGCGACCCGTAGCTTGTAAGGCTACTGCTCTCCCAGCTGAGCTATCCGCCCACAGCGAGGCCAGCAAGACCAGCCGGTGCCGCGAGCCCCCGCCATCTAACGTCGGCGGAATGGGTGTCAAGCACGGCGCGCACACCGCCTCCGCGGAGCATCTTCTGCGCCTGTCAACACCGGCTCCTGAGAGCTGCACTGGAGAGCTGAGCGCGCCGTCGCCTCCCCTGGAGCTGCCATGATCCTGCTGACCGTCCCCTGGCCCTCGGTTCCGGTGCCCGGCCCACGGGCGCCTCGCCCGTCCACCGCTCATGGCGCCCCCTGTCCGAACCGCTGCGGGCGGTGGGGGGGAGCGTCGCCGACCAGCCGGTAGATACCGCCGAGAGCGGGTCTACATGGGGCCTACCGGCTCTCTGCGGGCCAGCCCCTCGGCGGGCTCCTCCATGGAGTCGTCTTCGAGATCGGGGGGCACCTGGAACAGCTGCTCCGGATCGTCGAGCACCAGGGCCTGGGGCAGCACCTGGTCCATGTGCCCCACGCAGACGATCTCCAGGCCGGCCGCCACTTCTTTGGGGATGTCAGGCAGGTCTTTTTCGTTACGGCGCGGGATGAGCACCTTCTGGATGCCGCCGCGCAGGGCCGCCAGGGTCTTGTGCTTGAGGCCGCCGATGGGCAGCACGCGTCCCCGCAGTGTGATCTCGCCGGTCATGGCGATGTGGCGGGAGACGGGGATGCCGGTGAGGGCGCTGACCAGGGCGGTGGCCATGGCGATGCCCGCGGAGGGGCCGTCGGTGCGCATGGCGTTGCCCGGGTAGTGCACGTGGAAGTCGTGCTTTTCCTGGAAGTCCGGGTCGAGGCCCAGCCGCTCGGCGCGGGAGCGGATGTAGGTGAACGCCGCCTGGGCGGACTCCTTGAGCCAGTCACCGAGCCGGCCTGTGAGCACCAGCTTGCCGGTGCCGGGCACGATGGCCACCTCGATGGACAGCATCTCGCCGCCCCAGGGGGTGACCGCCAGGCCCTTGACCAGGCCGATCTCGTCGCGTTCTTCGGCCTGGTGGGACTGGTGGCGCGGCACGCCCAGCAGGATGCGCAGGGTGCTGGTGCCGATGCGGGCGTGGAACTCGGGGCCCTCGTTGACCACCCTGCGGGCCACCTTGCGGCAGACCGTGGCGATCTCGCGCTCCAGGTTGCGCACGCCGGCTTCCTTGGTGTACTGCAGGATGATCTGGCTGCAGGCTTCGCGGGTGAGGCTGATGTTCTGCTCTGAGATGCCGTTGGCCTCGAGCTGCTTGGGCAGCAGGAAGCGCTTGGCGATGGCCAGCTTCTCGCGCTCGGTGTAGCCGGTGAGCTCGATGATCTCGAGCCGGTCGATGAGGGCGGGGGGCACGCCCTGCACGGTGTTGGCGGTGCAGATGAACATGACCCGGGACAGGTCGTAGTCCAGCTCCACGTAGTGGTCGGCGAAGGTGTGGTTCTGCTCGGGATCCAGCACCTCGAGCAGGGCCGCCGAGGGATCACCCCGGAAGTCCATGCTCATCTTGTCCACCTCGTCCAGCAGGAAGACGGGGTTGGAGGTGCCCGCCCGCCGCAGCGACTGGATGATCTTGCCGGGCAGCGCGCCGATGTAGGTGCGGCGGTGGCCGCGGATCTCGGCCTCGTCGCGCACACCGCCCAGGGCCACGCGCACGTACTCGCGGCCGGTGGCGCGGGCGATGCTGCGGGCCAGGGAGGTCTTGCCCACACCCGGGGGACCCACCAGGCACAGGATGGGGCCCTTCATGCGTTGATCGCGCTGCTCCACCAAGGTGGAGACGGCCAGGTACTCGATGATGCGGTTCTTGACCTTGCGCAGGCCGTAGTGGTCTTCGTCGAGCACGCCCTGGGCTTTGTCGATGTCGTGGTTCTCTTCGGTGAGCTCGTGCCAGGGCAGGGCCAGCACCCAGTCCACGTAGTTGCGCACCACGGTGGCCTCGGCGGCCATGGGTGACATCATCTTGAGCTTGCGCAGCTCGCGCTTGAGACGTTCTCGGGCCTCTTCGGGCAGCTGCTTGTCCTTGACGCGCTGCTCCAGCTCCTGCATCTCGTTTTTGAATTCGTCTTTTTCGCCGAGCTCTTTCTGGATCGCGTGCATGCGCTCGTTCAGGTAGTACTCCTTCTGGGAGCGCTCCACCTGGCGCTTGACGCGGCTCTTGATCTTGCGCTCCACGCGCAGGATCTCGATCTCGGCCTGCACGTACTTGAGCAGGCGCTCCAGCCGCACCGAGGGCGAGAGCTCTTCGAGCAGGGACTGCTGGTCTTCGGTCTTGAGGCCCAGGCGGAAGGCCAGCATGTCGGACAGCTGGGCCGGGTCTTCCACCGAGCTGACCGAGACCAGGGCTTCGGGGGCCATGCCCTTGTTGAGCTTCTGGTACTCGTCGAACGCTTCGCGCACCGAGCGCAGCAGGGCTGCGAGATCGGGGTGCTCCGTGGCCTGGGCCTGGAGAGGTTCAACCGTGACCTGGAACAAGGGGTCGGTAGACTCGAAGTCGGCGATGCGGCCGCGCTGCAGGCCCTCGATCAGGGCCTTCATGGTGCCGTCGGGCAGCTTGAGGACCTGCACCACCTTGCCGATGGTGCCCACCTCGTGCAGGTTGTCGGGGCCCGGCTCGGCCACCCGGGGATCGCGCTGGGCCACCAGCATGATGCGCCCTTCGCTGGCGGCGGCTTCGCGCAGGGCGCGCACCGACTTCTCTCGGCCGACGATGAGGGGGATGACCTGGTGCGGGAAGAGGACGAGGTTGCGCAGCGGCAGCAGCGCGAGCAACGCCTCGTCGTCGACCATCTTCTTGGACTTGAAGATCATGGGGGTCCCGGGGGCTACTCGTTGCCGGCCTTCTGGTGGGCGTAGACCATCAGGGGCTGGTGCTTGCTCTCCACCGCGTCGGCGTTGATGATGCACTCTTTGACCCCATGCATGGACGGCAGCTCGTACATGGTGTCCAGCATGAGGTCTTCGAGGATGGCGCGCAGGCCGCGCGCTCCGGTCTTGCGGGCCATGGCTTCGCGGGCCAGGGCCATGAGCGCGTCGTCGGTGAACTTGAGCTCCACGTCTTCGAGCTCGAAGAGCTTCTGGTACTGCTTGACCAGTGAATTGCGGGGCTTGTAGAGGATCTGCACCAGGGCGTGCTCGTCGAGGTCCTCGAGGGTGGACAGCACGGGCAGGCGGCCGATGAACTCGGGGATGAGGCCGAAGCGCAGCAGGTCCTCGGGCTCGGCCCTGGCCAGCAGCTCGGAGCGGGAGAGCTCTTCCTGGCCCTTGACCGTGGCGCCGAAGCCGATGGTGGACTTGTTGAGCCGCTGCTCGATGATCTTGTCGAGCCCTACGAAGGCGCCCCCGCAGATGAACAGGATGTTGGTGGTGTCGATCTGCAGGAATTCCTGCTGGGGGTGCTTGCGGCCGCCCTTGGGGGGCACGTTGGCCACGGTGCCCTCGATGATCTTGAGCAGGGCCTGCTGCACACCCTCGCCGGAGACGTCGCGGGTGATGGAGGGGTTCTCCGACTTGCGGCCGATCTTGTCGATCTCGTCGATGTAGATGATGCCCTTCATGGTCCGCTCGACGTTGTACTCGGCGGACTGGAACAGGGAGAGGATCACGTTCTCGACGTCCTCGCCCACGTAGCCGGCCTCGGTGAGGCTGGTGGCGTCGCAGATGGTGAAGGGCACGTTGAGGAAGCGCGCCAGGGTCTGGGCCAGCAGGGTCTTGCCCGTGCCGGTGGGGCCCAGCAGCAGGATGTTGGACTTCTGCAGCTCCACCTCGTCGTGGCCCTTGCGGGCGTCGATGCGCTTGTAGTGGTTGTGCACGGCCACGCTGAGGATCTTCTTGGCGCGCTCCTGGCCGATGACGTACTCGTCCAGGTGGGCCTTGATCTCCTTGGGCTTGGGCACCAGGGCCCGGGCTGCGTAGTAGTCCTCGCGCTCGTATTCTTCGGTGATGATGCCGTTGCAGAGCTCGACGCATTCATCGCAGATGTAGACCGATGGGCCGGCGATGAGCTTCTTGACCTCTTTCTGGCCCTTGCCACAGAAGGAGCAGCTCAGCTCCCGGCCATCGGTCCTCCGGCCGGCCATTGGCTAGTCCTCCTCACCGGCGCGCGGGCCGATGACCTCGTCGATCAAGCCGTATTCCTTGGCCTCGAGCGCCGACATGAAGCGGTCACGCTCGGTGTCGCGGGAGATCTGCTCCAGCGACTGCCCGGTGTGGTTGGCCATGATCTGGTTGATCTCCTCGCGCACCCGCAGGATCTCCTTGGCGTGGATCTCGATGTCGGTGGCCTGACCCCGGTAGCCTCCCAGGGGCTGGTGGATCATGATGCGCGAGTGGGGCAGCGCGCGGCGCTTGCCCTCGGCACCCGCTGCCAGCAGCACGGCGCCCATGCTGGCCGCCTGGCCCACGCAGATGGTGGAGACCGAGGAGCGGATGTAGTTCATGGTGTCGTAGATGGCGAGCCCAGCGGAGATCACGCCGCCTGGCGAATTGATGTAGAGGAAGATGTCTTTTTCGGGATCGGTGCTCTCGAGGAACAGCATCTGGGCGATGACCACGTTGGCGACCTCGTCGTAGATGGGGGCGCCCAGGAAGATGATGCGGTCTTCCAGCAAGCGCGAGTAGATGTCCCACGAGCGCTCACCGCGGTGGGTGCGCTCCACCACGGTGGGGATGAGGATGCGCTGCATGTGCTCTGGGATGGCGGGCCGATCGGACATGCCGGTACTCCGGGACGCGGGACGAGGAGGCGAAGCTAACCGCTGCTGGCCGCCGCGGCTGCGCGCGGAGGCCTGCCGGACGGTCGCGGAGCCAATCGGAGCCCGTGCCCGGCGGCCTCGGGCTCGGAGAAGCTAGTCGCCGCCAGCCCCAGGGCAACACCCTGCGGCCGGGAGGACGTCCGGGATCAGCCCCCGGCGCCCTCGAGGGCTGCGATGATCTGGGCCTTGGTGTTCTTGGTGTTCACATCCAGCCCCATGCCTTCGGCGATGTCCAGCAGCTCGCCCTTCTTCATGCTGGGCTTCCAGGACGGGGCCTCCGCGGCGGGCTCCGCTTCGGCCTGGCCCGAGGCCGCGGCCTCTCTCTCGAGCTCGCCGGCGGCCTTCACCATGTCGGTGAGGTCAGGCATGGGAGGCGGCTCCACCAGGGTGGCCTGCTCGAAGAGCCAGTCCAGCACCTTCTCTTCCAGCAGGCGGCTGCGCAGGGTGTCCACCGCGCCCTCTTCCTGCTGCAGGTAGCCCTTGATGGCCTCGACCCGCTGGCCGCGCTCGTCGGCGATGCGCTGGTAGGCGTCTTCCAGGTCCTGCTCCTGCAGCTCGACGCCCTCGGCCTCGCCCACGGCTTCGAGCAGGAGGCCGGCCTTGACCGCGTAGGCGGCGCGCTCGGTGAGCTGCTCCATGACCTCCGCGCCCAGATCCAGGGTCCCCGGCTTGCCGCCGGAGTACTGGTGCATGACGCGGCGTTCCATGACCAGCATCTCCAGCTGCTGGCCCACCATGGCCTTGGGGGCCTGCACTTCGTGGCCCTCCACCAGCTTGGACAGCAGCGCCTGGCGCGCCATCTGCCGGGCCTGCTGCTCCATGGGCTCGCGGATCTGCTCGGAGATGGCCGCCCGCATGCCGCCGACGCCGCCCTCGAAGCCCAGCTCCGCGGCCACCTCGTCGCTGAGCTCCGGGGCCCGGCTGGCCTGGATGGAGACGGCCTTGACGGTGGCGTCCAGCTCGCGGCCCGCCAGGTCCTCGAGCTGGGTGTCCTCGCCGATGGTGACCTTGCCCGACGCATCTTCGCCGCGATGCAGGCCCAGCAGCAGGCTGTCTGCGCCGGGGTAGTAGCGCTCGTCCCCCACCTTGATGGAGGTGCCGGCTTCGCGCACCAGCTCTTCTTCACCGTCGGCCAGGACCAGCTCGGTGATGACGATGTCGCCCTCGTCGATGGCGTGGTGGGGGTCGGTGATCTCGACGATGCGCGCGGCGCCCTCGAGGCGCCGCTCCACGCCCACCTGGATGGCCTCGGGGGGGACCTCGATGGGCGGGAAGGGCACCTCGATGCCCTTGTAGGCGCCCAGCTCCAGCTCGGGCTTGACCTCGACCACCAGGGAGAATTCGAAGTCGGCGCGTGGCTCGATGCCATCCTGCTCGACGGCGGGCTGGCCCAGCGCCTCCAGCTCGGGGCGCACCTCGTCCCAGCCCTGCTGGATGAGCTTGCCCGTGACCTCGGCCTTGACCTGCTTTCCGAAGCGCATCTCCAGGACCTTGCGCGGGATCTTGCCGGGGCGGAAGCCAGGCAGGCGGACCCGAGTGCGGAGGTTGTTGTAGGCCTGGGAGAGCTCGCTGTTGACGCGCTCTGCGGGGACCTGGAAGCGGATGCGCCGGGTGATGGCGTCTACGTTTTCGACCTGGTAGCTCATGCGTTCGCTCGTGCAGCTGGGGACGGGATGGTCGGGCGTGTGCGGTTGTGGGTGCGAGAAGGGGGATTCGAACCCCCACGGGATAACCCACCGGATCCTAAGTCCGGCGCGTCTGCCAGTTCCGCCATTCTCGCCTCGCTTTGGGAACGACCCGGATCTTCTGCCCGGAGGGACACCGCTGTCGGGGTCATCCGCCCCTGTCGCGACGGCCTGGGATCGGGGCTGGGGAAAGGGTGGTGGGCCAACCAGGAATCGAACCTGGAACCTGCGGATTAAGAGTCCGTTGCTCTGCCTAGTTGAGCTATTGGCCCACCGAGAAAAAATTGAAAGACGTATGGGGTGAATGATGGGATTTGAACCCACGACCTCCAGGGCCACAACCTGGCGCTCTAACCAGCTGAGCTACACCCACCACCGAGGCGGCGCACATTATTGTCGCTCTGCAGGTGGCGCAAGCCCGCTGTGGCGGCCGATCGGTCGGCGGGCGGCGCAAGATCCGCCTGGCCCGGATGAAAAGGAAGCCTCAAGGGCCCGAAACAGGCACTCCGCCGGGCAGCGGGAGACCGGGAAGCGGACGCGGAAGCTGCCGCAGATCCGGCTGCAGGAGCGCCTGCGTCAGGGACCGCTCGTCGATGGGGCGGGTGGGTCGGGCGATGGCGGCGAGGATGGCCGACACCACCGGATCCGCCTGCAGCGGCCAGGCGCCGGGCCTCGGGCCCAGCGGCGGAGCCTCGCCCGACAGGCTGGCGGGCATCCAGGGCAGCGGGGCCACCGCTGGTGCGGGGGACCACCAGGAGGTCCCCGTGGGTGCGGGCAGCAGCCCGAGGGTCACCAGGAGGGACAGGGGCTGGTCCCAGGGGCC
Organism: uncultured Enterobacterales bacterium; assembly: GCA_964512185.1. GTDB lineage: Bacteria > Myxococcota_A > UBA796 > UBA796 > JAFGLY01 > CAZEJJ01. The sequence continues at coordinate 8,884 of CAZEJJ010000015.1, forward strand.
CTCGCTGCTCCAGTGGTCGGGATCCCAGTCCACGCTGGCCGCGCCGTCGACGCTGGGCCACACGACGGAGGCATCCGGGGAGGGCCAGCCCGTCCCGCTCCAGGGCGTGAGGGCGCTGTCGGGCACCGTGGGCAGTCCCGAGAGGGGCTCCAGGACGTCCTCGGGGCCCAGCAGGGGACCTCCTGGGTAGAGGACGAAACGCCCCTGCGCGCCGAAGGGAGCGGAGGCGGGGGACAGGGGCAGCCCCCCTGGCGCTGTGCGGAGATGGCGGACGCCTCCCTCGCTGTCGATCTCCATGACGGGGGCCCCTCCCTGGTCGGCCGGGAGGGCTGTCCAGCCGGCTTCGCCGGCGAGCACGCGCATGCCCAGCGGACCCTCCAGCAGCACCGCGGATCTGCCGTCCTGCTGCAGGCCCAGGATCTGGCCGTCGCTGAAGAACAGGTGGGTGTTCCCCCCCGGGCCGTCGATCCTGTAGGGGCGACCGAAGGGATCGTACCGCAGCCGCCAGCTCGCCGAGGTGCCGGTCTGTCCGGACTCCCTGTCTGACAGGGTGATCCGCCGCAGGTGGCCCAGGGCGTCGTGCTCGAGGGTGGCGATGCCGTCGTCGCCCTCGACGCGCAGGAGGCGGCCCTGCTCGTCGCTGACGTAGCGCAGATGCTCCCGCGCCACACCCCAGGCCGGGGTGGCGAGGTGCGTGCTGGCCGTGCTGGGTCGGCCGAGGGGGTCCAGGGACACCACCAGGCTGCCCCCGGGGCCCTCGCGCAGCCCCGGCAGCACGCTCCAGGCTCCCTGCCCTTCTTCGATGGAGACCAGCTCGTCGAGGGGACCGTAGCGATAGCGGCGCTCGCCGTCTGCGTCTCGCCGCGTGGCGAGCCGCCCCAGGGCGTCCCGCTCGACGAGCACCTCGTCGAGGGTGTCGCCGGAGGGGTCGTCGAAGCGCAGCACAAGCCGATCCTGCCCGTAGCTGCACCACACCATGCTGCCGCCGGGCAGGCGGAAGCTCGCGGGCCGGCCAGCCCTGTCCCAGCGCACCCCCAGCGCGGTGCCGTCAGGTCCCTGGACCCGCAGGGGGCGGCCCGCCGCGTCGTGCTGCCAGGTCATGTCCAGGCCAGCGAGCTGCGCGGCGCGCACCACGCCGCGGGGGTCCAGCGATCGCTGCAGGGTCCCCGCGGGATCTTCGAGCCCCTGGACCAGCCCGTCCAGGTCGCGAGCGATCCGCCAGCGCTCGGTGCCCTGCGCCACCGCCATCAGCCTGCCGGCGCTGTCGCGCTCCAGCTCCCAGCTCCGCTCGCCGATGTCGACCTGCCGCACCCGCCCCGAGGCGTCCCGGTCCAGCTCCATGCTGGCGTGTGGCCAGTGCACGGCGCGGACGCGACCGGCGGGGTCCCGGTCCCAGCTCACCAGCGGTGGCCCGTCCGTCTGGCCGTCGCTCACGGCCACGGGCCGGCCGAGGCCGTCGCGGGTGAGCGCCAGGCTGGTGTCGCCCAGCCGCACCCCGCTGACCTCGCCGAGCATGTCCCTCGCCAGGCGCAGCAGGGAGCCATCGGGTCGTCGCCAGCTTCGAAGTCGTCCGGTGGCGTCGAGGATCCATCCCGTGATGCGTCCCAGCGGGTCGGTGAGCCGGGTCGGCCGTCCGTCCGATCCCACCCCGAGCCGCGAGATCGCCTGCTCGCGCTGGAGGAGGTTCAGGGTGTCGCTGGTGGTGCGGGTCCAGCCGAGCAGGGTGCCGTCAGGTGTGCGCAGGCCGCTGGGTCGCCCCAGGCCATCGAAGAGGACGCGCCAGCTGGCCCCGGTGGCGTCGCGGATGTCCCCGGGGCAGCGAGCCTTGTGTCCGTCGAGGTGTGTGGTGTTGCCCGTCGCGTCCACCAGCTCTGTGACCCTCCCGTCCGCGTCTCGGCCGATGCGGGTGGAGCTGCCGTTTCCGTGTACGATGGAGATCACCCGCCCCTGCTCGTCGCGACGGAAGCCCAGCCTGCCTCCACCACGCCTGAGCTCCAGGATCCTGCCCAGCTCGTCGGGTCGGTAGCGGGACACCCGGCCTGCGGGGTCGGAGAAGCGCTCGGTGTGGCCCTGTGCGTCGCGCTCCAGGGACCAGCGCCCCCCCAGTGGATCCGCCAGGGTGGTGAGCTGGCCTTCATCGTCGGTCTCCAGGCGCCAGTGCTGCCCGGTGCTGTCCTGCAGGCCGCGGAGGCCACCGGATGCATCGCGCTCGACCCGCGTGGTCCTTCCGGCGGGGTCGCGCCAGCCCACCACCTGCCCGTCCTTCAGCAGCAGGGTGGCCCTGCGCCCGGCTGGATCCACCAGGGTGTGCTGGCGCTCGTCGCGGTCGATGGTCCAGGGGCGGGCGTGGCCGTCGAAGGCTCGCTCCAGGCCCTCTTCGCTCCAGTGGTAGCGCCAGCGCTGCGCTCCGGGACCATCGATGGCGGCCACCCGGCCCTGCTCGTCGCGGCGGATGACGGCCCTCGCGCCGTCTCCCCAGAGGATGGCGCTCAGGCGGTCCTGGTCGTCGTAGATGTAGCGGTGGCGAGCCCCTGTTCCCGCCACGACCAGGTTGAGCCTGCCGCGCTCGTCCCACTGGTAGCGGGCCTCGGTCCCCGCTGGCGTGTGCGCCTTCTGGACCCGGCGCGTGGCTAGCTCGCTGGGCTCGGACAGGCTGATGGTGGCCTCGGCCAGCCCCGTGATGCTCGCGAGGTTCTGATCGTGCCACTGGAAGAACAAGATCCTTCCGGAGGACTCGCGCCGCTCCAGCAACCTGCCCAGGTCGTCGAAGCGGAGCAGCGCCAGTGGCTCTGTGGGCTGGCGCAGCTCGAAGCCCAGCTCCAGGCAGAGAAGCTGGTAGCCCTCGTCGTGGGGGATGATGCTGCCAGCCGGGCAGCGCTCGTCGGGGTCCAGGCCGACGAAGGGAAAGGCCAGGTCGGAGCCCTCGGGACGGCTGACGGTCACCACGCCCGGCTGCTCCGTCAAGCTGGCGCCGCCGCGCCACTGCCAGGACTCGTGGGACCAGCTGCGACCGAGCACCAGCGGCCATGGCTGGGCATCGATGGCCAGCTCCACGGTCTCGATCCAGAGCTGGCCGGTGGCGGGATCCACCACCAGCACACCGCGACCCTGCCCCCAGTCGCCGCCTGGATCGGGCGGGAGCGGGCCGAACCAGGTGGGACCGGAGGGTCCGAGCATGGCCTGCGGTCGCGCCCATGCCTGGGCCTGGCAGGCACCCGCGACCAGCAACCAGCTCGCCAGTAGTCGCCACGCAGGGCGCGGCGGACCAGCCCTCACGGCGCTCCGATGTACAGGAACGCACCCCAGTAGGACGGATCCGACTGGCCGCCGGAGGTGCTCAGGGTGGTCACGAGGCTCTCGCGTGCTTCAGCCAGGGCGCGTGCGGGCGCGCGGCCCCTGTTGAGGGAGTCGTAGACGCTGCTGAGGTAGCGGGAGCGGATGACCTGGGGAGGATTCCACATGGCCACGAGCACACCGCCGGCCCCCGCATCGCGCAGCACCTGCGCGCGCAGGAGCTGCTCTTCGGGGCTGGGCCCGGTGCTGAGCACCACCATGCGGGCCACGGTGCTGTCACAGGCCAGGCTGGGCAAGCTGGTCTGGCCATCGGCCCACTGGAAGCCGCCGCCGGGTGTGCCTTCGACGCCGGCCAGGTGCAGGTAGCGAGCGGTGGAGAGGTTGCTCTCGAAGACCTCGCGAGTGGACTCCTCGGCTTCCTTGGTGACCGAGTAGCCACCACCGAACAGGCGCGCGATGGCGCCGATCTCGCTCTGCAGCTTGAGGCCCGCCTCAAGCATGGTGCGGGTGACCTCGTCGGTCATGGCCAGCTCTTCTTCGGTCATGTCCTCGATGGTGCGCAGGCGTTCCCGAGACATGCCCAGGAAGTCGGGCTTGAAGCCGCCCTCGGGTGCCGGCATGGGCTTCGTGATGGCGCCGACGTAGGGCATGGCGGCCACCGTGCGGATGTCCGCGAGGTAGCGGCGGCCCTCGGCTTGTTCAGGCAGGACCGCCCAGGGCAGGATCAGCAGGTCGGGATCCGCCACCACCAGGTAGCGGGCGATGCCCACGAGGTCTCCGATGACCTTGTCGATGACCATGCGGCGGAAACGGTCGCCCGCCCTGGGATCGGTGCTCTTGCCCGTGAACGCGAAGCCCACCTGCAGCGCCTGCATGTAGTCGGCCGCTGCGTCGCGCAGGGCCTGGGCGTTGTCGAGAGGCACGAGCTTGGCCGCGGACGGAGTGACCAGCAGCAGCTCGCCGCGGCGTTCCCCCAGGCGGATGGAGAACAGGGCGGTGTCGCTGAAGGCCCCGCGCACTTCGTTGGCGCTGACCGGGGCGTCCATGCCTCCCAGGCAGGCGGCCTCGGGCAGGGCGGCCGCGGTGGCGGCCCGCGCCTCGGCCGGGAAGCCCGCGGTGCCGGCGAGCCACAGCAGGCTGCGTGCCTGCTCCGTGGCGAAGGCCTCGCGGAAGGTGGCCGCTGCGTCATCTTCGATGCCCAGGGTCCAGTCGTAGCCGGTGGAGGCGCCCAGGCGCTTCATGGCTCGGTAGTGGCTGAACTCGTGCAGGGCGAGGATGACGTCTTCACCGTTCTTGCCCATCAGGGGGGTGGCGGCGATCACGTCACGGTCGACCGAGGGACCGTCAGCGCCGTCGAGCGCCAGCGGCGGCGACCAGCGACCCTGTCGCTGCATGGGCAGCGCGACCATGGCGCGACTCAGGGCAGCGCTGGCTCCGGCGGCGTCTCCGCTGGCCAGGGCGTGGCGCGCCTCGGCCCAGGCGGCGACGCCGGTGGTCTCGGCGGGCGCTTCGCCCTCGGCGGGCGCAGCAGCCGGGCTGGAGAAGGCTCGCCAGCCGGACAAGAGCGCTGGCTCGTCGTCTGCGGCTGGGGGAAGGCTCGCTCCCTTGTCTCCTCGGGCCAGGGCTCGCGCGTACAGCTCGGCCTGCAGGGCCGGTGTGGCGTGGGGCTGGAGCGCCGCTGCCGCCTTGGAGGCCTGGGCCGGGTTGCCCGCCAGGCGCGCGTGACGTTCCAGGGCCAGGTTGGCCTCGATGAGGGCCGTGGGCCAGCCCAGGGTGGTGGCCGCCTCGACGGCGCGCTGCGCCACCACCGGGGCTCCGGGCTCGTCGTACCAGGCCAGGGCCAGGGCCAGGTTGGCGTCGAGGGCCAGGTCGGGTGGGACATCCTGCACATCGAGCTGCTCGCGCGCGGCGGTCAGCTCGCCCCTGCAGTGGGCCTGCAGGCCCTCCACGACGGAAGCCTGTGAGCCTTCGAGGGCTGCCTGGGCTGCCTGCAGTGCGTCGAGATCGCAGATGCGCCAGGCGGCGCGGGCGAGCTTGACGGCCACGCCGGGGCGCCGGGGCCCCCCCCCCCGCCCCCCCCCCCCCCCCGCCGCCGCCCGGGGCGGGGGGGGGGGGGGGGGGTTTTGGGCCGCGGGGGGGGGGGGGGGGGGGGTTTGGCCCCCGGGGGGGGGGGGGGGGCCGGCTGCGATGGCGTCCTCGGTGTGGCCCGCGATGATGGCGGCGTCGATGAAGGAGGGGGTCAAGGCCACCAGGGCCGGTCCGCCGTTCTCCACGAGGCCTTCGCGCAGCTCCTTGGCCGCCGTGTAGGCGTCGTCAGCCAGGCCTGCGGCCAGCTGCAGGCCCACGGCGTGATCCAGCAGGCCTGCGGCGGCCAGGCTGTCGTGGGCCGCCAGCGCCTTGCTGGCCGTCGCCAGGGCCAGCTCTGAGGCGGCGGCCGGGTCCTGCTCCAACGGGAGGCGGAAGCGCGCGTCTGCCAGGATCGCGCGGATGTCTTCGGAGGCCGTGACCGGTGCGAGGGCGGCGAGGGCTGCCTCGGTCTCTCCCTGCTCCAGCAGCAGCTCGGCTCGCAGCAGGGCCGCGCGCCAGCCGCCCACAGCGGCTGCGGTCTCGAGCTGCGGGAGCCGCCGCCGGGTGTCGGTGGTAAGGGCGGCCAGCACCAGCGCGTCATGGGGGTTCTCGGCGTCGAGCTGGTCTTCCTCGTAGGGTGCGCCCGCCAGGATTGTCCGCGCCAGGAAGGCTGCGGCCGCGTCTTCGTCGGTGCTGCGCAGGGCGTTGGCGGCATCGACGGCATCGGCGTGGCGATCAGCGGCCAGCGCCAGCGTGGCGCGCAGGCTGTGGTGCGAGGCGGCCATGCCGCCCACGGCATCGGTGACCGAGAGGCGATCCAGCAGCAGGCCGGGCTCCCCTGTGGCCAGCGCGCAGGTCTCGAGGACGTACCACAGGGCAGGATCCTCGGCATGCTCGACCAGCAGCGGCTCCAGCTCCTGCAGCGCCTCGGCGAACAGGCCCTGATCGGCCTTGGCCAGCGCTTGCTCGAGAGGGTCCACCTTCGGGGGCTCCGGCTCGACCACGGGGCCTTCGACAACCGCGTTGGGATCGATCTCTTCGGGGGGTGTGACATCGTCCCCGCCGCAGCCGGGGAACACCAACAATGGAACCAGCAGGTGCAGAGTGCGCACGTAGCTCTCCTGTTGTTCGCGGGATGGCGCCAATGGTAGCACGAGGCGTCGGGCTGGTGCCGGCGGCAGCAAGTCTTGCCCCAGCCACCGAGGCATCGTAGCCGCCGGCGCGAAGCGCCGCCCCGAGTCCGGGCAGGACTTGGGGCCCGGGGCACCTAGTTGCAGAGGCGCTGCCCGTCGGAGAAGCAGGTGAAGGTCGCGGGGCCCGTCAGTCCTATCCACGCGATCATGCGACCGGATGTCTCGGTGTAGGCGGTGACCCGACAAGGCCCCTTGCCCGCATCGTTCAGGGTGATGGGTGGCACGCCCTTGCCCGAGCCCTGGTGGCAGCGCACCTCGAGCTCGTAGATGTCGGGGTGGCCCGCCCGGAACACCACCCGGAAGCTGCCGGGGGGCGGCTCGGCCGTGGTCGGCGTCGCTCGCTCCGCTGCTTCGGCCGGAGCAGAGGGCGGCGCCTCGACAGGGCTCGGGGTGGCGGCATCTGCGCTGCTGGCGGCGGGCTGCTCGTCGGGCTCTGTGGATTCGGCGCTGGAGCGGACCGCCTCGACGGCAGCGGCGCGGCCGGCCGGTGGGTCGGCAGCCGGAGGGTCGGCGACGATGGGCTCCGGGGCGCTGGCTTGCTCAGCGGCCGCCGGCGTGGCTGGGGGCGCGATGGCGGCCAGCAGCTCTTCGGCGTGGGGCTGTTCGGGGGCTTCGGACTGGGCGGTGGGGTCTTCTGGCGCGGGTTCCGTCGCGGCATCGGCGGGGACGGCGGCCGGCTCGGTGGTGCCGGGCTCTTCGGCGCTGGGCGAGGCTTCCACGAGGTCTCCCAGCGCCGGCGCAGCGGGCGTGGGAGGAGCGACGGAGACCTGGCTGCCCTGCAGGTATCGCCAACCGAAGAACAGGCCCGCCAGGACCACGGCCACCAGCACCACCGGCGCCAGGAGCAGCAGCGGGCGCCGCCTGGGCAGGGGGTCGTCGTCGTAGGGGGAGTCGGATGGGTCGGGCGCCATGGCCCCGATGTCCACCGCCGCGTGATCGGCGGTGGGGGCCTCCTCGGTGGCCGTCGCGTGATCGGCGGTGGGTTCGTCCACCAGCGAATCCGTAGTGTCGCGCAGGTTCACGGAGCAGGGGGCCAGGACTGTGGGCCGATCCTCCATGTCGTCCAGCGTGGACACGGCGTCGGGATCCAGGCCCCTGTGGGCCGAGAGGGGGGAACCCGGAGTCCAGCCAGGAGGCACCACCTCGGTGGCCTCGAAGCTCTCGAATTCGGCGCTCTGGTCGCGGGGCAGGACCGGCGCGGGAGGTGGCGGCTCGGCGTCGAAGATGGGGTCGGGGCGCTCGATCCGCGCGGCCGTGCTCGGTGGCGGTTCCAGCTCGGCGAGCTTGCCTTCCGGTGCCAGCTCCCGCTCTTCGGTGACCGGTTCGAGCGAGGCGTCGGTGTCTTGATCGTCGTCGCGCCTCTTGCGGCGCTTGGGGGCGGGGCTGGGCCCCAGCGAGCCGGGGGGCTGCAGGTCGCGCATGAGGGTGGGGATGGCGGCGGGGGCCCAGGTGCGCAGCCCCGGGGAACGCTGGCGCAGGGCGAAGCCCCGCAGCTCGCTGGCCAGGGCGGCCAGGGAGAGGCGCTCTGCCGGGTCGTGCTGCATGGCCTGGCGCGTGACGCGCACCAGGTCTTCCCAGCCTTCGTCGCCCACTTTGGCGGCGATGCGCGTGGCGGCTCGTCGCAGGACGGATTCGTGGCGTCGCGGATCGGCGGCGCCTGCTGGCGGGCCTTCGCCCGCCAGCAGGTGCACCAGCAGGGCCCCCACTCCGTAGGAGGTCCCCGCCACGGGCTCGACGCCTTCTGGTGGCGCGTAGCCCGGTGGGCTCGAGAAGGGGGGAAGCCCCACGTGCATCACGCGGAAGCCTGCCAGCTTGACGCGGCCCAGGGCGTCGATCAGGATCTCTGTCGGGTCCGGGCCCGGGTGCACCACCCTGCGATCCGCCTGGCCGGGGAGCTTCACGGTGGCGGCATCCATGGCGGTGGCCACGGCGGCCGCCACCTCGACCACCGAGCGGAGGGGCAGCCGCTGGTTGCGCTGGGCCATGCGCGTGAGCACGTGCACCAGGGCGATGCCACCGAAGGGCTCGAGCACCAGGGCCGCGCGACCACCGACGGCGGTGACGTGTTCCACGTGCAGCACGTTGCGCTGCCGCAGCCTGCTGAGCAGCCGGGCCTCGTCGCGCAGCCCGGCCAGGCTGCCGGGTGTCGCGTCCAGGTCGGGCATGGGACGAACCAGAACCTTGCGCAGATCGCCCTCGCCGCGGCTGAGCTGGGCCTCCCTGACGCCTTCGTTCCAGGCGCGGTAACGTCCGACGAGCTTGAGCTTTGCGGCAGCCACGATCCTCTCCCGTACCTGCAATTTCGCGGAGCCGGGTGGTCTCGGCGACCGTAAGGGTAGCACGGCGGGAGAAGCTGCGGCAGGCGAGAATCCCCGCGGGCCCACCCACCTGACACGTGCCGAACGCCGCAGGTCGGATAGATGAGCAGCGGAACGCAGGACCGCCAGCGCTGGCGGAAGAGACGTGCATGTCTGATCCCGACGACACCAACCAGGATCCCGACGAGCAGATCGAGCTGCTCGATCCCATGGGCAAGCCCTCGCCGCGCAAGGCAGCGGGGGGCAAGAAGCGCAGGTCGGCCTCCTCCCGGGTGCCGGCTGTGCCGTCGTCCCGCGCGGGCGTGGCGAGCCGCGACCTGCTCAACCACTACCTCGCCGAGCTCAGGCGCTATCCTCTGCTCACTCCCGAGGAAGAAAAAGAGGTCGCCGTCGCCTACTACGAGGACGGCGACCAGGCTGCTGGTGAGCGCCTGGTCACGGCCAACCTCCGCCTGGTGGTCAAGCTGGCCTTCCAGTACCACCGGCAGTGGTCCAACGTGCTCGACCTCATCCAGGAGGGCAACGTGGGCCTCGTGCAGGCCCTCTCCCGCTACGATCCCTACCGCGGAATTCGCTTCTCGAGCTACGCGCAGTACTGGATCCGGGCCATGATCCTGCGCTTCCTCATGGACAACTACCGCCTGGTCCGTCTGGGCAGCACGCGGGCGGCCCGGCAGCTGTTCTTCCAGCTCCGCAAGGAGCGCGAGCGGCTCATCAAGGAGGGCCTGCAGCCCAAGACGCGCCTGATCGCCGAGCGCCTCTCGGTGTCCGAGGCCGAGGTCATCGCCGTCGACCGGCACATGCGGGCGCCCGCTCTGTCCATCGACGCCCCCCTGGGCGAAGGCGAAGGGCGCACCCTGATGGACGTCATGCCCGACGAGGCCACCGCGGGGCCTGAGTCCGACGTCATGCGGGGCCAGCTGAACGAGGTGGTCAAGCAGAAGCTCGACGCCTTCGCCGAGACCCTGAGCGACGAGCGTGAGCTGGCCATCTGGCACGAGCGCCTGGTGGCCCACGAGCCCCTGAGCCTGTCGGCGCTGGGCCAGCGCTTCGGCGTCAGCAAGGAGCGCATCCGTCAGCTCGAGGTTCGCCTGCGCAAGCACCTCAAGGTCTACCTGCGCAAGGAGCTGGGTAGCGAGATCGACTTCGAGTTCACGGTCTCCTAGCTCCTCCCGATGCACCGGATCCTCCGCCGCCTGCCCGGGTCGTCGGCCTGGCTCACCAGGCGTGCCCCCTGCTGTGATGGTCCGGCCCCGCCCACGCAGGCCGGCCTGGGCGTGCTGCCCTTCCATCCGCCTCCGGCGGGTGGCCCACCGGTGCCTGCAGCCCACTTCGCCCTGGCCCGGCGGGTGGCGAGCACGGCCCCCTCGATCCCGGCCGCACCGTGGTTCCGCCTGGACCCCCGCCAGGTGGGTCCCGCGGAGCGCCTCGCTGGACGCCACGGTTGGCTGGCGGCCCTGGCCTGGCAGCACGCGGCAGGGCACTCCGAGGCCGGCGACCTGGCCCTGTCGGGGCTGAGCGCCTGGCTGGACGCGGATCGGCCAGGGCGCGGCGATGCCTGGGTCCACAGCACCGATCTCACCGCCCGCCTGCTGCACTGGCTGGCGGCCCTCGGCTGGCTCGGCGCCATGGTGGATCTCTCGCTGCGCGCGCGGCTGGCCGGTTCGGCGGCCTTGCACCTGGAGCACCTCGCCGCGCGGCTGCAGGCCCCGAGCCCCGGCGATCCCAGGCGGCTGCTGCAGCTGGTGGGCATCGCCGCTGGCGGTCAGGGCTGGCCTGGTCTCCCCGCTGCGGGTGTGCGCGCCGCCACCGCTCTGGCTGCCCTGCCCGCGGCCTTCGAACAGCTGGTGACCGTCGATGGCACGCCGGCCGACGGCGACCAGGTCGAGCACGGGGAGCGCCTGGCCCACCTGCTGCTGCTGCTGGCGCTGGGCCGCGTCAACCGGACTCCGCTGCCTCGGGTCCTGCTTCCCCGTCTCGTGCAGGCGGCTCGCCAGGCGCTCACCGGACCGGGGGCCTCCCCAGGGACGCTGGAGCCGCTGCTGCCGCTGCCCCGCTCCAACCCCATGGCCTCGCCCTGGAACACCGTGCTCGCCCTCGGGCTCTGCTCTGGCTCCCCCCATCCAGGCTTCGACGGCTTCCAGCATGCGGTGGCGGGGCCGGCGGCAGGCTCGGGCCGGGTTGGTTGATGGAGCGGGAGATGCCCGACGAGCTCGCCCCGCCTGCTCCAGCGCTGCGCTGGACCGTCGTCGTCGTCGCGGTGGCGCTGGTGGCCTTCACCTGGCCCCTGCTGTCGCGTCCCTTGCACATCGTCGGGCATCCCCTGGGCGAGGCCGACAACCACTTCTGGATGTTCTGGCGGGCGCTGAGGCAGCTGGGCCAGGACGGCGCGCTGGCCAACTTCCCGGTGGGGCTGCCGCTGCCTCTGATGGATCCGGTGAACCTGCCGCTGGCCGTACCCGGAGGTCTGCTGCACCCGGTGCTGGGCTACCACGGCGTGCTGCTGGGCAACCTCCTGTTGGGCATGGGGGCCGCCGGCTGGCTGGCGCGGCAATTCGTGAGCACGCGCGCCGCCTGGGTGGCCATGGTGGCGGTGGGCTGCAGCCCTTTCATGGGCGGGGCGGTGGACTTCGGCATCACGGAGTCCTGGACCCTGTGGCCGCTGGCCGCACACCTCGGCTTCACCTGGCGCTACGCGCAACGAGGAGGGGCGCGGGAGGCCGTGGGTGCCGGCCTCTGCCTGGGCGCGTTCGCCCTGTCTGGCTGGTACCACGCCTTCTTCGGGGTCATCGTGCAGCTCGTCCTGCTGCCCTGGTTGGTCTGGCGCTTCCGTCGCTGGAAGGGCCTGGTGGGTCAGGGGCTGCTCGCCGGCTTCCTGGTGTTGCCCTCTCTCCTCCTGTTCCTCTCCATGAGGGACTTCTGGGCTGGCCGCTGGCACCTCCCCATGGCCGCCCCACGCGCCCACCTGGAGCACTGGCGCTGGCTGCGCAACTACGGCACCGACGCGCTCAACCTGGTGCTGCCCAGCCTGGAGCCGGCACCCATCTCCCTCTCGGTGTACCTGGGCCTGGGCATCCTGGTGCTGGCGGCGCTGGGCTGTTGGAGGTTCCGCAGGTTGGCGTTGCCTTTCGGGCTGCTGGCCTGCATCTTCGTCCTGCTGGCCATGGGCCACTGGCTGCGCATCGGCGGTGACGTCCTGCGCCTCGCGGGCCACCCGGTGTCCATGCCTGCGCGCTGGCTGGTGCAGCTCTTTCCGCCGCTGAGCGGGCTGTCCCACTGGCACCGCGCCGTGGGTCCGGCCACCGTCTTCCTGGGCCTGCTGGCGTCGCTGGGTGTGGAGTCGCTGCTGCAGGCGCGTTGGCGCGCCGATCGGGGTGCGGGGCGTCTCACCGCGCTGGCGCTGGTGGCGGCTGGCCTGCTGCTGCTGGAGTCTCTCATCCTGGGGCAGACCGCCTGGCCGAGGAGCAGCTACGATCCCGGCCCCCCCGCCGTGTATGCCGCCCTGCAGGCCTCGGGGGCGCTGGTGGAGCTGCCCTTCGACAACGGTCGTCCGCCTTTCTCCCAGCTGCCTGCGCGGATCTACAACCGCTGGCAGCCCTTCCACGGCAGGCCGGTGTCCGAGAGCTACGAGGGGCCGGACGCGCTGTTGGCGAGCAGCCGCCTGATCGCCGTCCTGGATCACCGCTGCGGCGTCGCCCCTGCCCGCCCCCCGCACGAGCGAGCCCCGGTGGACATGCAGGACCCGGCTCCCCTGGAAGACCCCGCGGTGCTGGCTGCGGCCGTGGACGATCTGGTGGACAGCGGGGTCGCCTACATCCTGCTGCACCGCGAGCGGGCGGTCACCCCAGCGCGGGCGGAGGCCCTGCTGGTGGAGACCTTCGGCCCGCCAGAGGTGGACCGGGACGGCCGCGCGGCCTGGCGGGTGATCCCGCGGCGCTAGGCACCCGCCTGTGGCGCGGATCTACTCAGGGTCGCAACCGATCAACGAATCGGAGATTCCGGGGCCGTGGCCGGCGGAGTGTCGGCGCCGCCTGCGGTGGATGCGCTCACCATGGATGCCAGCAGCAGGCAAGCGAACGCTAGCACCAGGAAAGCGTTGAGGAGGGAGGAAGTGCCGAGCTTTTCGGTGTGCTTGGTTTGCAGGGAGCGGGCCATGTTCGACTCCAGCGCGGGGCGGCAGGCAGCGGATGGGGGAGCGTCAGCGGGAGCGTCAGCGGGGGGAGCAGGCGTCATGACTTGCAACAGGCGTGCCATGCCCGCGCATCCCACCGCCCTGTCGCGGTGGGCAACGGGATAGGCATGCTGGGACCGGGAGGTGAGATGGAGACCCCAGGGCGCGTAGCCGAGCTGCACCGGCTCCTGCTGGAGACGGTGGAGGGGCGCGCCCGCGCCGAGGCCCACATGGAGCTGGGGCGCATCGCCCTGGACCAGCGGCGCGCTGATCTCGCCATCCGTCACTTCCGGGAGGCCCTGCTGCTGGAGCCGGGGTTGGACCATGCCCGCTCGGCCCTGAGGGCGCTGGGGGAGTACAGCCGCACCCAGGCGTCATCCGTCGTGGGGACCGGGCGGGGGCGAGGGCGCCTCCGGGAGCTCTTCGCCCGCATCCGGCGTCGGAAGGAAGAGGACTGACTCTCAGCAGGCGACAGAACCCCGAATCTACTGCGGAACACCAGATCGCTACTACAGCGCGCCCTGCTCGCAGCGCCGACCTCGTAGTATGATAATACACCTTCACCCGGCGCTACTTCGCAGAGCGCGCTTCGCCAGGCGCCTGGTGCCCCTCGCTACGATTCGGTCGGCTGCCTCACGGCGGCCTGTTCTGTCGTCTGCTGTCTCTCTCAGGGGAGCCTGATCTCCTTCTCGCCGCGGGTCTTCACCTGGTAGCCCTTCTCGATCCAGATGTTGATGATGTCTTCGAGCCAGCGGTCGATGTCGCCCTTGTCTTCGAGGGGTTCTGGGCTCACCAGGACGGTCCAGGGAACATCGACGGTGCACTTGCTCAGGCGCGGCTTGACAGAGCGGAGCGGGCCCTCGACCGCGGAGCTGATCAGCCAGCGTGAGCCAGGCTCGCCCACGAGGGCGTAGTGCAGCACCGCTGTCTTCTCGCTCTCGCACTCGCCGGATTCCACCGAGACGCCGCCGTACCAGTAGTAGCCCCCGCTCTCGCGCTCCGGGTAGATGGTGGGCAGCAGCTCGGCCGCGCGGGCCTCTGACCCGGCGTTGGCCAGCCTGTCGGCCACGCCACGGGCCTTGTCGGGATCCAGGGACTGGGCCATGCCCACCAGGGCCTCTTCGAGCCGGGCCTGGTACTCGGGGTTCATCTCTTCACCGAGATCTGGCGCCACCGCGAGCTCCATCTTCATGAGGATGGACTCGAAGGGGCCGCCGTTGCCAGCCGCCGCCGTGGCGCTGGCCGCCAGGATGGGCAGGGAGTCCACGCCCAGCCTGCGCACGGTGGCGTCGGCCAGCGCGGACCACTTCTCGTCGTAGAGCTTGGGGGGCGGGTTCTCCACCTGGCGGAACAGCCAGGTGTTGAAGTCTTCGGTGTCGCAGGACACCAGGGCGTCGTCCCACTGGGTGAACTCGATGTCGCGCAGGCCGAAGTAGGCGCCCTGCAGGAAGCCCACGATCTTGGGGTTGAATTCGCAGGCCATGCCCAGGCGCTCCGCCACCTCGTCGCGGGCGTCGTAGGAAGAGAGCTTGCCGATCATCTCCCACACGGGGTTCCAGATGTCGGCTTCGATGGCGGCCATGGACAGCGCCACCAGGGTGTCGGCGTCGCCCGCGGCCCGCATGAACTGTGGGAAGACCTGGTTGGCGACCTTGTCGTCGCAGCTGATCACCTGCTTGTACTTCGAGACGAGCTGGTCGCCGCCCGCGCTATCGACGCCGCGTAGCAGGGACTCGCACTTTGCTTCGGCGGTTCCAGCACCGAGCAGGAGCGCGCCGAGGGTGACGATGGCGGGGAACACCTTCATGATTTGACCGTCGCGTGCAGGAGGACTGGTTGCTTCGGGCTTCCTTCTACTGCCTCAGTCCTGTTCCGTCGAACGAGCGTGGCAGTCGCTTCCCATGGACCCTTCTGGGCCGGATGCTGTTCCTGCGGAGGGCAGGCAGGGGTAGGAACCACGGGGTAGGAACCAGGTTGATATGATTACGTTTTTTGCATGCAAGAAACGTAATCATATCAACCTGGTTCCTGGTGTCCCTGGTGTCACCTGGTGTGGTCTAGTGGTTCCCGGTTCGGTTGGTTCCGGGTTCAGTCCGCCCAGTCGGAGAAGAAGTCGACCCTGCGGGTGTCGTCGCTGGCGCGCCGAGCGCGTGGGCGGGCCCACTCGCGCAGCTGCTTGAGACGGTCGTCCATGGTGATGGCCAGGGGTACGGTCTCACGTGTGGCGTCCACGAGGTCTTCCTCTTCGAGATCCCGCTCCAGGGCGTAGGCCTTGAACAGCGCGGAGACCACCACCTGCTCCAGCTCGGCGCCGGAGAAGCGTTCGCTCTCTTCGGCCACCGTGGTGAGCTCGAAGGCTTCTGGGTCGCGCCCACGGCGGCGGAGGTGGATCTCCAGGATGGCCAGGCGCTCGTGCACATTGGGCAGGTCCACGAAGAAGATCTCGTCGAAGCGGCCCTTGCGCAGCAGCTCGGGCGGCAGCATGCGCACGTCATTGGCGGTGGCGACCACGAAGACCGGCAGGGTCTTCTCCTGCATCCAGGTGAGGAAGGCGCCCAGGGAGCGTCCGCCGCCCTCGTCCTGGGTGGCCATGAAGCCTTTCTCGAGCTCGTCGATCCACAGCACCACCGGAGCCAGGCTCTCGGCCACACGCACCGTGTCGCGCAGGCTGGAGCCCGCCTGCTCGGCCACCTGGAAGACCGCGCCCACGTCCAGCCGCAGCAGGGGAATCTGCCAGGAGCCAGCCACGCACTTGGCCATCAGAGACTTTCCGCAACCCTGCACGCCCAGCAGGAACAGGCCCTTGGGTGCCGGCAGGCCGAATTCGCGGGCGTCGTCGGAGAAAGCCGCCCTGCGCTGGTGCAGCCACGACTTGAGGTTGTCCAGCCCGCCGATGGCCGCCATGTCGTCGTTGAGATCCCAGAATTCCAGGTAGCGGCTGCGGCGGATGGCGCGGCTCTTCTCTTCGATGACCGCGGGCAGGTCGGCTTCGGAGAAGCTGCCTCCCCCGCCGATGATGCGGTGGAACATTCGACGGACCTCTGCGGAGGTGAGGCCCAGGGAGGCGCGGATGATCAGGTCGCGGTTGTCGGGGTCGACGTGGAGCCGTGCCCGTGAGGCGATCTCGTCCAGCTGCTCTCCCAGCTCGGCCCGCGAGGGCAGCGGGATGTCGATGATCGTGATGTCCTTCTCGATCTCCGGGGGGATGTGCAGCACCGGCGAGACCAGCAGCAGTGCCTGGCGGCGGGCGGCGAGGATGGGCTCCAGGTCGCGCAGGTACCGAACCACCAGCGGGTCGCGCAGGGCCTCGTGGAAGTCCTGCAGCACGAAGATGGCCGGCTCGGGGATGCCCAGCACGTGACTCAAGGCGTCGGCGGGGCTGGTGGTGCCGTCCACGGGATCGCCCCCCGGCCCCAGCAGTCCGCTGGTGGCCCGCCAGCGCCACGTAGCCAGGCCCTGTTCGGCGCAGATGCTCTCGAGCTGGCGCTGCACTCGCTGTTCTTCGTGGGTGACCAGGTAGAGCAGCGCGTAGCGCGAGCGCACGAGGAGACCGACCTGTTCCAGGGTGTAGGACATGCCCGCATCATACCGTGTCGTCGTTGTCGCCGCCTCGCGTGCCCCTGGCCCTTGCCACGGGGCCGAAACAGAGCTAGCTCCGTTGTTCCTGCCAGGGACCTGCGTATGCGCCTCGTCGTCGCCATCTCGCGGACCGCTACCCTCGCGGCCTACTACACCACCGTGCACATCGCCCAGGCGGCGCTGGAGCGAGGGCACCCGGTGCGCCTCGTGGAGCCCTGGGATTTCGAGATCGACACGGCGGGCCGCCTGGTCACCAGGGCTCATGCGATGGACGAGCCCCCAGCCAGTCGCGAGGCGCTGGTGGCCTTGCTGGCGGGGCGCCAGGCCAGCCGGCGCTACGTGGAGCTGTCGGCCTCCGACACCATGCTCATGCGGGTCAACCCGCTGGACCCCGCTGTGCTGGCCTTCTCGCAGCTGGCGCAGCTGGCAGGCGCGGTGGTCTACAACGATCCCCGCAGCCTCATGCTCACCGGGCACAAGGGCTACCTGGCCACCCTCTCGGGCGTGCCCCGGCCAGCCACCCTGGTCACCCGTTCCCGCGCCACCGCGCTGTTGTTCGCGGTGGAGCAGCCCTGCGGTGTGGTGGTCAAGCCCGCCCGGGCTTCGGGCGGGCGCGGTGTCAGCCTGGTGCGGCAGCCCCACCAGCACGGCCCCTTCGGCAATGCCTTCGACACCGCCCGGCGCCAGGGCGACGGCTACGTGGTCATCCAGGAGTATCTACCCGCCGCCGCCGAAGGTGAGAAGCGGCTGGTATGGCTGGACGGCGAGGTGATCGGTGGATACCTGCGGGGCCGCGCTCCCGGGGACTTCCGGCACAACCTGGCCCGGGGGGGCAGCCCCAGACCCTGTGCCATCGGTCCCGCTGATCACCAGATAGCCGCAACCCTCTCCCCCCACCTCCTACGCGCTGGTGTGTTCCTCGCTGGTCTCGACGTCATCGACGGGCGCGTCGTCGAGGTCAACACCCTGAACCCCGGAGGCGTGCACTACGGCGACGAGATGAACGGCACCCGCATGGCCGATCGCATCGTCCTTCGCCTGGAACAGCAGCACGCTTCGCGTGTGCCCCCCTTTCCGGAGATCTCCCCATGAGCTCGAGAGTGCGAAACACCGCCAAAGCGGTGAGCAGCGCGGCTGTGGCCCTCACCAAGAAGCAGGTCATGGATCGTCTGCGCCGCAAAGAGAGCCTGGCCGGCGCCGATCTGCGCGGGCTGGACCTCACCGGGGTCAGCTTCGACGGTGCTGATCTCTCCGACGCCAAGCTCGCCGAGTGCGATCTGTCCCGCTGCACCTTCCGCGGCACCCGGCTGCGCGGAGCCAGCCTGTGGAGCACCAACCTGCGGGACGCCAATTTCAGCGACGCCAACCTGGACGACGCTGATCTCGACATGGCCAACCTCGAGGGCGCCATCCTGCACAACGCCAAGATCCGCCGCACCCTGTTCCCCCTGTACCGGCTGCCCATGCAGCGTGTGCAGGAGAGCATCCGCACCGGACGCCGCCTCGTGATGGAGAAGGGCGATCCCGACGAGCTATAGGTTCGCGAACGTCCCCGCACCCGGCACCTGAACCTCCATGCTGGCCTTCATCCTCGCGGTCCTCGCTGAGCTGTCCGACTCCGAGCTCGTCGCCCGCTTCAAGACGGGGGATCGCCACGCCTTCAGCCAGATCGTGCGGCGCTACCAGAACCGGGTCTACTCCCTGTGCCTGCGCTGGCTGGGAGAACCGGGCCTGGCCGAAGAGGTGGCCCAGGACGTGTTCGTGGCCCTCTTCCGCTCTCTGGTGCGCTTCCGGGGCGAGTCCAGCCTGTCCACATGGATCTACAGGGTCACGATCAACCACTGCAAGAACAAGCGCCTGTACAGAAACCGCCGCCGCCACGATCGGCACGAACCCCTCGAGGGCCGTCAGCGCGACGACGCCCCGGCGCGTCAGCTGGCTGCGGGTGGTCGCGGCGCCGAGGCGGGCGCCGAGGTGTCCGAGGCCCAGCTGCTCGTCGAGGAGGGCCTCGCGGCCTTGAGCGAGGAGCACCGCAGGGTGATCGTGCTGCGCGACATCCAGGACCTGGACTACGTGGAGATCGCCCAGATCCTCGATCTGCCCAGGGGCACCGTGAAGAGCCGCCTGCACCGGGCTCGCACCGAGCTCGCTCGCGTTCTGCGGAACCGCATCAGCAAGGAAGATGTCAAGTTGTAGTCATGGATGAGTTCTTCGCCAGCAACCGGCTGTCCGCCTACATCGACGGGGAGCTGTCCGACACCGAGATGGCAGAGGTGGCCCGCGCCATCGAGGAACAGCCCGATCTGCGCGCCAGCTACGAGGAATTGCTGGCGGCCGTCGAGCTGCTGCGGGAGCACGGTCCGGTCCAGGCGCCCGCCCACTTCCACTCCAACGTGATGCGTCGGGTGGAGGCCCTGCCTTCCCCGGGCGGCTGGCTGGCGCGCCTGCTGGGGCCGCTGGGGCAGCGCCCCTGGCAGGCGGCGGGCGTGGTGGTGCTGGCGGCCGCCGTCCTGCTGCTCGTGTTCCGCGGTCCTATCCTGCAGCCCGAGCTCGCACCGGCGGACGAGCCCGCGGTGGAGCACGAAGCGGCGGCACCCCAGGTCCGGGCAGATGAGGCCAGCGCCGACCAGACCGAGGCCGCCGTGGAGCAAGCCGCCCCCGAGCTGGGCTCCGCCGAGGCCGCCGGCGAGGAGCCCCAGGCGGCATCCGCGCCCAGGCAGCAGGTCGCGCCCACCACCAGCAAGCGTGGCACCGGCAGCGCCCGGTCGTCGGGCAAGGGCTCCACCCTCCAGGAGCTGCTCGAGAAGGAAGAGGGCACCTACGTCCCCGAGTGGGACAAGGACCCTGCCGGCGAGCTGGTGGAGCCCCAGGCCGCCGAGCCAGCTCGGGATGAGCCCGAGGGCTCGGCTGACTTCGCCGCCAGCCCCTTCGCCTACCGGCTCACGCCCACCGAGCCCAACGCCCTGCGGCGGCTGGTGGCCCTGGCCGAGAAGCTCGGCGGCAGCGTCACCGACGCTGGCGGCCAGCCCTTCCAGCCCTACAGCCTCACGGTGGAGCGCAACTACGCCAAGGTCTACATGCAGATCCCCGCCTCGCGGCTCGAGTCGGTGGAGCCCTACCTGCGGCAGGTGGGCGGCGTGGTCACCGTGCACACCGACGAGGACCGCCTCTACTCGGCCGACGCGGTGCAGGTGAGCGTCGAGGTCACCTACCAGCCCTAGCCCCGGGCCTGAGTTCGACACTTTCGTCGACCACTCTTCGTCACTTCGACGATCTGGAACGAGACCACGGTGGTTTTCGGCGGGCATGGAACTTGCGCAAGACACCCTCGCCTTCCGCGAGGAGCTTTCCCATGCGACCGAGAGAGCGCTACCTGATGCAAGGGCCCGAGGGTCTGGGTGACGATGAGCTGCTGGCCCTGGCCATCGGCACCGGCTGCGCCGGGCTGCCCCTGGGGGAGATCGCGTCCGGGCTGCTGTCCGCCGCGGGGGGGGTGGCTGGGCTGCACCGGCTGCCGGTGTCGGCCATGGGCCAGGTGCCCGGGCTGGGCCCGGCGCGGGCGGTGCGGCTGCACGCCGCCCTGGTGCTCGCCCGGCGCGCGCTGGTGGCCGATCCGCCAGGGGAACCAGTCGTCACCGCCGAGCAGGCCGCGTCCTGGTTCGCGCCTCGGCTGGCTGCGCTGCCGGCCGAGGAGCTGCACGCCCTGTTCCTTGACCGTCGCCACCGCGTGCGGGCCTGTCGCAGCCTGACCCGGGGCAACGACGCCCACACCATCGTGGACCCGCGCCAGGTGTTCCGCGAGGCCCTGGTGATGGGGGCAGCGGCCGTGATCGTGGGCCACAATCACCCCAGCGGCGATCCCACGCCCTCCTCGTCGGACGTGGAGGTGAGCCTGCGGCTGGCCGAGGCTGGGCGCGTGCTGGGGGTGAACCTGCTGGACCACCTGGTGCTGGGAGGCTCCCGCTGGTGCTCCCTGCGCGAGCAGGGGCTGCTGCCGCCGCCCGGCTACGCGAGCCCGCCCGTGGCGGCCGACGGTGGTGGTGTCGCGGCCCTCTCCGACGCCGATTAGAGCATTGCCGCGATGCTCCCCGACCTCTTCACCATCAGCAGCGACCAGGGCACCTTCCCCATCCACACCTGGGGCCTGATGATCACCCTGGCCTTCCTGGCGGCCGCCTGGGTGGCCCAGTCCCGTGCCTCCAGGGCCGGGGTGGACGGCGAGAAGCTGGTGGGGCTGTACCTGGTGGCGTTCCTGTGTGGCCTGGCGGGCGCCCGCCTGCTGCACTTCACCATGGCCGAGCCCGAGCGCTTCTTTGCCAATCCCCTGGTGTATTTCCGCATCTGGGAGGGGGGCTTCGCGTTCTACGGAGGGGTGATCATCGCCACCGGCGGCTGCGTGGCCTACGCGCTCCTGCGCCACATCCCGGTGTGGAAGCTGGCCGACCTGGTGGCGCCCGCCATCATGATGGGCCTGGCGGTGGGTCGGCTGGGCTGCTTCATGGCAGGCTGCTGCCACGGCGCGGTGCGGTCCCTCCCCGAGGGGGCGGTGAACCTGCTGCCCGAGACCTTCAAAGGCGGCGCGCTGTGGGTCTTCGCCAGCCCGCCCTTTGTGCTCACCCAGCCCTACGGCGGTGTGGGCGTCCATGGCCAGCCCCTGCTGCCCACTCAGCTCTGGTCCTTCTTCCTGGCCATAGTCCTTTTCCTGCTGCTGTCCTGGATCTGGAAGCACCGCCGCTACGACGGGCAGGTCTTCGCCTGGCTGCTGCTCGCCTACCCGTTCACGCGCTCCACCATCGAGCACTTCCGGGGCGACACCATCCGGGGCGTGGGCTGGTTCGGGCTGTTCACCACCAGCCAGCTCATCAGCATCCCCGTCTTCGCGGTGGGCCTGGCCCTGGTGCTGCTGCGTCGCCGCGGGGGAGTGGCGGCGGTGGCGGAGCCTGAAGCTGAGCCCGATCTGCTGGACGAGCTGCTGGGCTGATCCTCGGACTCAGTCCGGTCGGTGTTCGCTGATCCATCCTTCGATCAGCGGGTAGATCTCCTCGCGAGCGTGGTCGCCTACCGGCAGGTCCAGGTGGCCGTAGTCGACGGCGAAGCCGTTCTCGAGGCCGGCCACCACGAAGCGCTTGTGGGGGCTGCCCACCGCGTCGTGGTAGCCGCGCACGCGATCGGGCGGGGCCACGCGATCGGCACGGCCGGCGATGGCCAGCAGGGGCACCTGGATGTTCCCCATGTCGCTGCGATAGTCGCGCAGGCCGTCTCTGGACTGGAAGCGCCCGTCTTCGATGATGCCCGCGAATTGGAGCATCTCGCCGGGCCAGAGGGGGCTTACCACGGCGCGCATCATGCGGCGGGCGGCCTCGGGAGCCATGTTGGCGTCGTTGAACAGGTAGGCCTCCACGTCGATGGGCAGGGCATCGTTCCAGGCGTGGGCCAGGCGCGCCAGGGGCGGCGTGGAGATGAAGGGCAGGGCGGCGCCGGAGAAGCCGAAGGTGTGGCGGGTGAGCGCCATCACCGGGTCGGGATCGGAGAAGTCGGCGGGGCTGCCCACCACCACCATGGCCCAGAGGGCCTCATCGCCCAGCTGGGAGGCGTAGATGGCACCCACCATGCCCCCCAGGGAGTGGCCCAGGTAGGCCAGTCGCTGGTGTCCGGTCTGCTGCTGGACGTAGGAGATGGCGGTGGGGATGTCCTGCAGGCCGTAGTCGTCCACCGTCCAGGACCGG
Organism: uncultured Enterobacterales bacterium; assembly: GCA_964512185.1. Lineage (GTDB taxonomy): Bacteria > Myxococcota_A > UBA796 > UBA796 > JAFGLY01 > CAZEJJ01. Next base: position 31,232 of record CAZEJJ010000015.1, read on the forward strand.
CTCATGCGGTCGCCGCCCTCGGCCTGGCGGGCGTCGCCGTGGCCACGCAGGTCCAGCAGCCAGGTGTCGTAGCCGTGCTCCGCCAGGTAGGTGCCGATGCTGCGCTGCTGGTCGAGATCCCAGCAGTAGTGGTTGCTGCTGATGCCGTGCACCACGAGCACTGGAGGCCCCTGGGCCTCGTGGCGGTGCAGGTGGATCAGCGCTCCGTCCGGAGTGTCCAGGAACACGCCGTGGTCGACCCCGCAGGCCCGCGGCTGCGCCTCTTCGGGCTCGCAGGCCCCCAGCGGGAGCGAGCTGATCATCGTCAGGATGGCGGGCAGGCGCATGGGTCGCGGTGGGGTTCGAAGGTGTCGTCGCCGGGCGCATCCTACAACAGCGGCGCCGCTCGTCCAACGGGGATGGTGCTTTCCACGATTACAAGCGCCGGGCTCGTGGTCCGAAGAAGCCAGCACACCCACCCAGATCGCCGCGGAGTCCCCCATGCCTCCCCCCTCCATTCCCAAGGTCGGTGCCGCAGGGTTCAACCACCAGGTCGCCATGAGCGACCAGGCTCGAGCGGCCAGGTCCGCCGAGATCGCCGGCTCCCAGGCCGGGGTGAGGGTCAGCCCGGCGACGGGCGATCCCAGCATCGTGTTGCTGGAGGCCCTCGCTGGCCGGGTGGCTGAAGAGGCGGCCGGACAGGCCGTGCAGGATCCCCCCGTCCGGGAAGGCGACACCGATCCCGGGTACCGGGTGCAGATCATGTCCTGGATCGTGGGGTCGCTGGCCCAGGTGGCCCGCAGCTTCCAGCTGGCGGCCGCGGAGGCTCCCGAGGAGCCCGCGCCCGCAGAGGATGAGACCGCTGCCGAGCGGGTAGAGGAGCTGCAGGCAGGCGCCCTGCCTGGCGCCGACGCTGAGCAGCCGGTCGCGCTGCCCTCCGCGGGTGCGGCGGAGACCGCCGTGGGCGCGGACGCCACCGTGGCCTATGGCCAGGACGGAGCGGCGCAGGGCCAGGCCCCGCAGGGACCCAAGGTGGATCGCTGGGCCTGACGGTCAGCTCACCTGCTTCACCAGCCACTGTGCCAGGGGCCGGTGGTAGCGGTCGTCGCGCAGCATGTCAGCGCTCCCTGGATCGGCGGGATCGAGCCGCAGCAGCCCGAAGCGCAGGAAGCGGCGCTGGGAAAACAGGGCCGACGGGGCGTGCAGCGACTCCACTGGAACCAGGCGATCCATGGCGCCGGCGCCGATCCAGACGGGGCACTCCACGGCCGCGGGATCCAGGGGCGGCCCCCTCTCGGCCCAGCCGAGGAAGGCGGCCGCCAGCGGCGTGGCCAGGGGCTGCAGGGGCGGGGTGGGCTCGCCCAGCAGGAGGCCGGCCAGGTCGTGGCCCTGCCAGCTGACGGGCTGGGACAGGTCCACGTTTCCAGCCGGCAGCGGCTGCTCTCTCATCCAGTCCATGGCCGCGGTGCGCACGGGGCCCAGGATCGGTCCCAGGACCGCCACGGCTGCGGGGGCCACCTTGGCGGCGCTCATCAGGGCGAGGGTGCCCCCGGGACCGTGCCCCACCAACGCGAGCGTGTCGGCCTTGGGGTCGCGCAGGCGCAGCTCGGTGACCGCGGCCGGCAGGATCACCTGGGCCACGAAGCTGTCAGCGCCCTGGTCGGGCAGGGGGGTGCTGGGGAGCAGCTGCACGGTCCAGGCGTCGAGACCGTCACTCTCCAGCGAGGCCGCCAGCGCCTGGAAGCTAGAGGCCTGCATCCCCGGGGTGATCACCACCAGCGCCACCGGCGCGTCCAGATCGTGTCCGGCATCCACCAGGCGGTAGCTGGCGGCAGCCTCGCCAGGAGCGCCCAGGGCGCTGGTCAGGAGCAGGCTGTACAGGGGGATCACGTGGGCTCCTCACCGCGGGCGGTGTCGCGCGCCGCCATGTATTGACCCAGCAGCTCCGCCAGCTGGTTGGGCAGCTCCCTGGGGCCTGCCTCGAGCACCGGGCGCAGCAGCCCTGGCACCGCGCGCAGCAGGCTGCCCAGGTCGGGCACGCGCGGCGCCTCGCCCATGGCGTGGTGCTGGCCATGGATGGCGCGGGTGCGCTCGAGCAGGGCCCCGGCCTTGCGCTGGTGGGCGTGCACCACGGGGGCGGCGGGCACGTAGCCCAGCTTCTTACCGAGCCCCCAGTGCAGATCCTCGGCGATGGGCACATCGGGCAGGGGCGCGCGCAGCAGCAGCTCCCGGCGATGCAGCGCCGCCACGTGGTCCAGCCGCTTCGCCTCGCGGTGGCGCGGGCCCGGCGGGGTCCAGGCGCGCAGGCGGCGGGCGGTGACGGGGTCGCTGTCGGGCCAGGGCAGCTGGCGGGCGCCCACTGCGTCGTAGCCGCCGTCTTCGAGGGCCTGCACCAGGGTGCGCACGAAGCCCGCGCCGCAGGGGATGGCGTCGTCCACGGTGAAGAAGATGTAGTCTCCTGTGGCTCGCTCCACGGCCCTCTGCCGCGTCCGGGCGTGGCCGTCCCAGGGCACACGCAGCACCGTGGCCAGGGAGAGATCCCTGCCCTCCAGGGGCTGGGGGCCGTTGTCCAGCACGAGGATCTCCAGCTCCAGGTCCTGGGCGGCCAGCGCGCGCAGGCCCAGGGGCACCTGCCGGTGGGAGGGGATCACCGCGGTGACCCGCGCGCTGTGGCCCGGCTGGGCACCGGGCGGCAGGAAGGCCCGCAGGTCTCGGGTGAGGCGCTGGTCCCAGGTGCGCACCGCGTGGCAGAGGGGCACGATGTCGTCCAGGCGCGCCTCGGGAGCTGGCGGTTCCCACAGCTCCAGCCAGATGGGCTCGCCGGCCAGCAGGGCCTGGCGCATCTGGCGCCGCTCGCGGCGGTCGAGTCGGTGGACCTTCACCGGGGCGTTACCTCCGCGGGCAGCATATCCGGTGTGCATGCCCCGGCGTCCCGCCATCCTGGACAGCGACTTCGCCCTGGGCGTCGTGGCGGGGCCGGCGGGCCCAGGGACCTCCGAGCGCGTGCTCCAAGCGGGCGGGACGGTGCCCCAGGTCACCAGGGGGACCGCGCCGGGTTCGCTGGGCACTCAGGACGAGCCATCCGTGATAGAAAATGGCTGGTCAGGGGCCCTCCCCCTGGGGTCCAGCCGTCAGCGTGCCGGGGCCGCCGATCGAAACCACCCGGCACCGTCTTTCCCACCTTCCTCCCACCAGCACCCCACCGGCTCCACGGGCCGGCGCGGGCGCGGAGTCAGCCCATGACGTCCAAGAAGAAGTCCTCCACCAGCCACCCCATCCTGACCATGGTCGCCAACCTGCAGGACCTCGAGGCCTTCCAGGAGCAGCACTGGCAGGGCACGCTGGCCGACTACCTCTCCATCGTGCAGGAGCGCCCCGCGGTGGCGCGCAACGCCTTCCAGCGCCTGTACGACATGGTCATGGGCTACGGCACCCAGGAATACGTGGACTGCAAGAAGCGCATCATCCGCTACAAGTTCTTCGACGATCCCTTCGACAAGGGAAAAGACGGCGTCTTCGGCATCGACGTCTACCTGCAGCGCCTCATGAACGTGCTCAAGGGCGCCGCCCACGGCTACGGCACCCAGAAGCGCGTTGTGCTGCTGCACGGTCCGGTGGGGTCGGCAAAGTCCACCATCGTGCGCCTCTTCAAGAAGGGCCTGGAGTTCTACTCCAAGACCGCCGACGGCGCGCTGTACACCTACGGCTGGAAGCAGGACGGCGGCGTGGTGATGTGGTGCCCTATGAACGAGGATCCGCTGCGCCTCATCCCGCTGGATCTGCGCGACCAGGTGGTCACCCAGCTCAACGCCGCCAACAAGGGTCGCTACCCCATCCAGCTAGAAGGCGACCTCTGCCCCGTCTGCCGCTACATGTACGCCGAGATCCTCAAGGAGTGCGGCGGCGACTGGACCCAGCTGGTGGATCGCATCGTGGTCAAGCGGCTCATGCTCTCCGAGCGCGACCGCGTGGGCATCGGCACCTTCCAGCCCAAGGACGAGAAGAACCAGGACTCCACAGAGCTCACCGGCGACATCAACTACCGCAAGATCGCCGAGTACGGCTCCGACTCCGATCCCCGCGCCTTCAACTTCGACGGCGAATTCAACATCGCCAACCGCGGGCTGGTGGAGTTCATCGAGGTGCTCAAGCTCGACGTGGCCTTCCTGTACGACCTGCTCGGAGCCAGCCAGGAGCACAGCATCAAGCCCAAGAAGTTCCCCCAGACCCACATCGACGAGGTGATCATCGGGCACACCAACGAGCCCGAGTACCGCAAGTTCCAGAACAACGAGTTCATGGAAGCCCTGCGCGACCGCACCCTGCGCATCGACGTGCCCTACATCACCACCTGGAAGAACGAGTCCCGCATCTACGCCAAGGACTTCAACAACGAGGTGGTGGCCAAGCACATCGCGCCCCACACCATCGAGATGGCCGCCATGTGGGCCGTGCTCACCCGCCTCGAGGAGCCCAAGCAGTACAAGCTCACCCTGCTGCAGAAGCTCAAGCTCTACGATGGGCGCACCATGCCCGGCTTCACCGAGGACAACGTCAAGGAGCTGCGCAAGTCCACCAAGCGCGAGGGCATGGAGGGCATCTCCCCCCGCTACGTGCAGGACAAGATCTCCAATGCCCTGGTGGCCGACGCCGAGCAGAGCTGCATCAACCCCTTCATGGTGCTCAACGAGCTCGAGAGCGGCCTGCATCACCACTCGCTGGTGGCCGACGAAGAGACGCGGAAGGCCTACATCTCGCTGCTGGCCGAGGTCAAGAGCGAGTACCGCGACGTGGTCAAGAACGAGGTGCAGAAGGCGCTGGTGGCCGATCGCGACGCCATCAACCGCCTGTGCGGCAACTACATCGACAACATCAAGGCCTACACCCAGAAAGAAAAGGTCAAGAACGCCTTCACCGGTGCCTACGAAGAGCCCGACGAGCGCATGATGCGCTCCATCGAAGAGAAGATCGACATCCCCGAGTCGCGCAAGGACGACTTCCGCCGCGAGATCATGAACTACATCGGCGCCCTGGCCATCGACGGCAAGACCTTCGACTTCACCATGAACGAGCGGCTGCACAAGGCGCTCGAGCTCAAGATGTTCGAAGACCAGAAAGACAGCATCAAGCTCACCTCGTTGGTGAGCCAGGTGGTGGACAAGGACACCCAGGCCAAGATCGACGTGGTCAAGCAGCGGCTCATCGAGCAGTACGGCTACTGCGATGTCTGCTCCACCGACGTGCTCAACTTCGTGGCCAGCATCTTCGCTCGTGGTGACGCCAAGGAAGAGAAGTAGGAGCCAGCATGACGTACCGAATCAACTGCGGGACGCGATGCATGCCCATCTGTGCGCCCTGCTCGCGCCGCCGACCTCGACGTGTTGAAAACACGCCTTCGCCCGACGACACTTCGCAGAACACGCATCTGGACGCACCTCCCGCCTCTCGCTACGATCCGGTCCGCTGGCACGAATCCGTGCGTTCGCACGGCTCGCGCCAGCTACGCCCTGCAGGCTCTTAGGAGCCACCGTGGGCCTCCCCATCGACCGAGATCTGGATCGCTTCCGGCAGATTGTGCGGGGCAAGGTCCGCAAGGATCTCAAGAAGTACATGGGCTCCGACGAGATGCTCGGCCGCCAGGGCAAGCAGGTGGTCTCCATCCCCATCCCCGAGATCCACATCCCGCGCTTCAAGTACGGCAAGAACGAGCAGGGCGGCGTGGGCCAGGGCGAGGGCGAAGAAGGCGACGCCGTGCCCGGTGCCGGCGAGGCCGGCGACCAGCCGGGCGAGCACATGCTCGAGGCGGAGATCTCCCTCGAAGAGCTGGCGGAGATTCTGGCCGAGGAGCTGGAGCTGCCGCGCATCGAGCCGCGCGGTCAAAAAGAGGTCTCGGCGGCCCGCTCCAAGTACACGGGCATCTCCATGGTGGGGCCCGAGTCGCTGCGCCACACCAAGCGCACCTACCGCCAGGCCCTCAAGCGCCAGATCGCGGCCGGCACCTACGATCCCGACAACCCGGTGATCATCCCGGTGCGCGAAGACCGCCGGTATCGCAGCTTCGAGACCGAGCACGAGCCGTCATCGGCGGCGGTCATCATCTACATGATGGACGTGTCCGGCTCCATGGGGCAGAAGCAGAAGGACATCGTGCGGCTCGAGACCTTCTGGATCGACACCTGGCTGCGACACAACTACCGCAACATCGAGACCCGCTTCATCATCCACGACGCGGCGGCCAAGGAGGTGGACCGCGACACCTTCTTCCGCACCCGTGAGAGCGGCGGCACCCTGATCTCCACCGCCTACAAGCTGGCCGTCAAGATCCTCGAAGAGGACTACCCTATGGAGGACTGGAACATCTACCTGTTCCACTTCTCCGACGGCGACAACTGGTCGGGCACCGACACCCGCAGCTGCATGGCGCTGTTGCAGGAGAAGATGCTCACCGTGGCCAACCTGTTCGGCTACGGCCAGGTGGACTCCGACTACGGCTCCGGGCAGTTCTACAACGACCTGCAGGAGAACTTCGCGGACGACGAGCGGGTCATCCTGTCCCGCATCCCAGACCGCGACGGCATCATGGACTCCATCCGGGAGCTCCTGGGCAAGGGGAGGTAGGCGCCATGTCCCCACCTCTGGGCCAGGGCCTCACCCGCCGCGGGCTGCCCCCCGAGATCGAGGCTTCCAGAGTCGAGATCGAGCAGATGGCCCACGATCACGGGCTCGAGTTCTGCGAGACCATCTTCGAGATGTGCAACTGGGACGAGATCAACATGATCGCGTCCTACGGGGGCTTCCCCACCCGCTACCCGCACTGGCGCTTCGGCATGGAGTACCTGCGCATGAAGACCGGGTACGAGTGGGGCCTGCAGAAGATCTACGAGATGGTCATCAACACCGAGCCATCCTACGCCTATCTGCTCGACAACAACGCCATGGTGGACCAGAAGCTGGTCATGGCCCACGTGTTCGGCCACGTGGATTTCTTCCAGCAGAACGCCTGGTTCAAGCACACCAACCGCAAGATGCTCGACGAGATGGCCAACCATGGCTCGCGCATCCGGCGCTACCTGGATCGCCAGGGTGTGGGCGAGGTCGAAGGGTTCCTCGACGCCTGCCTGTCCATCGAGAACCTCATCGATCCCATGCGGCCCCACATCCTGCGCGAGCGTCTCAGCGAAGAGAGCGTCTATGACCCCATCCTGGACGATCCCCAGAAGCTCCCGTCCAAGGGGTACATGGACAAGTACATCAACCCCCCGGAGTACCTGGCGCGGCTGCGGGAGAAGGCGGCCGCTGAGCGCAAGCCCGACCTGCATTTCCCCAGGGAGCCCGAGCGCGACGTCTTGCTGTTCCTGCTGCGGCACGCGCCCCTCAAGTCCTGGCAGGCCGATGTGCTGGCCATCGTGCGCGAAGAAGCGTACTACTTCGCGCCTCAGGCCCAGACCAAGATCATGAACGAGGGCTGGGCCAGCTACTGGCACTCCCACCTCATGACCCGGCACATCATGTCGGATGCCGACGTCATCGAGTACGCCGACCACCACAGCGGCACCATGGCCACCCGGCCCGGCCAGCTCAACCCCTACAAGCTGGGGCTCGAGCTGCTGCGCCACATCGAGGAGCGCTGGGACCAGGGCCGCTTCGGCAAGGACTGGATGGAGTGTGACGATCCCCGCGAGCGCCGGCTGTGGGACACGGGCGCCATGCTGGGGCGGCAGAAGATCTTCGAGGTGCGCCGCACCCACAACGACGTCACCTTCATCGACGCCTTCCTCACCCCCGAGTTCTGCCGCGAGCAGGGCCTGTTCGCCTACGAGTACGACAAGCGCTCTCGCGAGTACAAGGTGGACTCGCGCGAGTTCCAGGCGGTCAAGCAGAAGCTGCTGTTCATGCTCTCCAACCACGGCCAGCCGCGGATCCGGGTGATCAACGGCAACCACGCCAACCGCGGCGAGCTGGAGCTGGAGCACCTGTGGGAGGGCTCCGACATCCAGCTCGACTGGGCCAACGAGACCATGGCCAACCTGCAGCGCATCTGGACCCGCCCGGTGCACCTGCTCACCGTGGTGGACGAAAAACCCGTGGTCTGCAGCCACGACGGCAGCGAGTTCAAGACCGTGCCCGTGGGGCAGATCGCCAAGCGCGAGAAGAAGGACAAGGGCGAGGGCGAGGGCAAGGGCAAGGGCAAGAAAAGCTGAGCGACTGTGGCTCGTCGCCTTGTCATCCCGCCCGTTCCTGGTGATGGGGGGCTCCCCTGACGAACAGGAGCCTCGCCGATGCAGTTCTGGAACCACGTGCTGTGGGACAACGAGCTCTGGCGGTGGATCGCCTACGTGGCCATCACCGTCTTCTCGCTGCTCCTCTCCAAGATGCTCTTCTACTTCGTGCGCCGCATCGTGCTGGCCTTCACGCGCAAGACTGAGACCAAGGTGGACGACCTCGTGCTCGACGCGGTGGAGCGCCCGGTGGTGCTGGCCATGTTCGCCTCGTCCCTGTACTTCGGCCTGTTCCTGATCCAGTACGAAGAGGGCTACCTGGCCACCACGCCCATCGTGTTGGGGGCCTACGGCCTCGTGATCACATTGCTGATCACCTACGTGCTGGCGCGGCTGTACGGCGAGCTGCTGGAGTACTACCTGCGGCCCATCGTGGAGAAGACCGAGACCAAGCTGGACGATCAGCTGCTTCCCATCGGCATCAAGGGCGGGCGGCTGGCCATCTGGTCCGTGGGCCTGATGATCGCCCTGGGCAACGCTGGCGTGGACGTGAACAGCCTCATCGCGGGGCTGGGCATCGGCGGCCTGGCCTTCGCCATGGCGGCCAAGGACACGGTGGCCAATATCTTCGGCGGCGCCAGCATCTTCGCGGACAAGCCCTTTCAGATCGGTGACACCATCTCGGTAGCAGGCTCCACAGGCACCGTGGAAGAGATCGGTGTGCGCACCACCCGTATGCGCACCTATGACGACACGGTGTTCATCATCCCCAACGCCAAGGTGGCCGACAGCCCCCTCGAGAACATCAGCGCGCGCGGCAAGCGCAAGCGGGTGATGTCCATCGGGCTCACCTACGATCACGATCACGAGCGCGTCCTGCAGGCCAAGACCATCCTGGCCGAGATCCTCGCTGCCACCACGGGCCTCGAGCCCGAGCCCGCCGTCCGCTTCGACGAGTTCGGGGACTCAGCGCTGATGCTCACCACCATCTTCTGGGTGAGCGATCCCTCCGAGTACTTCGACAAGGTGGACCAGGTGAACCTCGAGGTGCTGCGGCGCTTCAACGAGGCGGGCCTGGACATGGCCTTTCCGTCCCAGACGGTCTACATCAAGAAGCAAGCCTAGCGGCCGAAGAGGTCCCCATGCCCCTGTCCCGAGAGCTGGACCAGAAGCTGGACGCCCACCTGGAGCGGGCGCGCGAGGCTGGAGAAGCTCCCGCCCCTCCCGGCAAGGTGCAGGTGGAGTCCGGAGGCGTCACTCTCGAAGCCGAGGTGCTGGACTGCGAGCGCATCGGCGCCACGGTGGATCGCCTCAGGCTGCGCGATCCCCAGGGTGGCGATCTCGCACGCCAGGCCGAGGCCCTGGGCGGCAGGCTGCACGGCCTGGGCGAGCGCATCCGGTCCGTCGAGGTGGAGCCCGATCTCGGCGGCGCGGTGCTGCGCAGCGAGCCAGAAGACATGGTGGAGGGCCGCTACTGGGAAGTGCGCGTGGGTGACGACGGCCGCGAGGCTGAGCTGGAGCGCTTCAAGGTGGGCGAGCAGGGCCAGCGCAGCCGCGAGCCCTACACCGTCACGCGCGACGACCTGGGCCGCATCGTAGACGGGCTGGCCGGTGGGCTGGCTGGCGGGCGTGAGACCGACGACTCCTGACCCGAGCTTTTCAGCGAGGAGCGCGCTGCCGGGGTACTCGATTCCCGGAGGCACCATGATCCCCTCGCTGCGCGCCCTGTTCCCTCTGCCCCTGCTGCTGCTGGCGGCCTGCGATGGCTGCGGCGCGCCCCCGGTGGGGCCCTCGGACGACGACTGCGACGGGCGCGCCGGGGAGATCTTCTGCGACGGCGATCTGGCCGTCTCCTGTGACCAGAGCGGAGACCTGGGCGGCAGCGAGGAGTGCGCTGAGGGGCTGTGCGAAGACGGCACCGGCTGCCTGGAGTGCGACCTGGAGCTTGCGGATCTCTTCGTGGCAGAAGATGACGAGGAGAGCATCGGTGCGGTGCTGCCGCGCTCCGACCTGGACCCGGAGCTGGACTTCGAGATCCGCCGCCTGACCATGCGACCTGTCACCGTGGAGGCCAGCACGGGTGGGGTGCTCGTCGCGCTGGACGCCGCGGGGGTGGCCGTCTACGACGAAGAGGGCAACGATCTCGATGGCGTCGAGATCTCCCAGGATTCTCTGCCCGCCACTCTCTACCTGGAGGCCACGGCCTCGGGCGAGGAGGGCGCGCTGACCATCAGCCACCAGCACGCCGCCTGCGCAGATCTGCAGGACAGCCTGCGCCTGCGCACGGTCACCCTGCCCGGCCTGGCCGGCGAGCCCCTGGCGGCCTTCCCCCACTTCTCCTTCGTGGACGCCTTCAACGACGTGGACGAGCTGTGGGCCGCTGTGGATCCAGCGCGGCTGCCCGATCGCGTCGGCCACAGCGCCGATGTCTACCTGGTGGAGCACAAGAGCCCCGACGAGTGGGCAGCGGATGCCGGCCTGGTGGATCTGACCGGCGAGGTGGAGAGCTTGAGCCTGGTGGAGGGCTCCATCTCCGGCAACGAGGTGCTGTTCTGGGCCGCGCCCGACGGGGTGAGCGGGGCCGTGTCCCAGGCCCTGGACCTGGTGCTGGACTTCGACGGTGACGGTGCCTTGAGTCCCGGTGACCTGGTGGATGGGCTCGCCCAGGAGCGCGCCGGGCTCTACCTGTTCGCCGACCTGGCTCGCCCCGGTCCCCACGCGGTGGAGCAGATCCAGTACTCGGGGGGCCAGTGGATGGGGCAGCGCAGCTACTACCCCGCCGACATCGCCGACCTGGGGGAGCTGCCCGTGGTGGTGATCAGCCACGGCAATGGCCACGACTACACCTGGTACGACTACCTGGGTGAGCACCTGGCGTCCCACGGCTACCTGGCCATGTCGCACCAGAACAACACCGGCCCGGGCATCGAGACGGCCAGCACCACCACCTTGCAGAACACCGACTACCTGCTGGGCAACCTGGCCACCATCGGCGACGGCGTGCTGGCGGGCCACCTGGACGCCGGGCGGATCATCTGGATCGGCCACTCCCGCGGCGGCGAGGGCGTGGTGCGAGCCTACGACCGCATCCGCGACGGCCAGTACAACCCCCAGCACTACAGCGCCGGAGACATCCTGCTCATCTCGAGCATCGCGCCCACGGTCTTCAACTCTGTGCTGGACTCCGATCCCCACGACGTGCGCTACCACCTGCTGGCGGGGGCTTCGGACGGCGACGTCACCGGCGGCCCAGACTGCGTGCAGTGCCAGTTCTTCCGCATCGCTGCGGCCGCCACCGGGCCTCTGGCGGTCACCTACGTGCAGGGAGCGGGCCACAACGACTTCAACTGCTGCGGCTTCAACGACGCCCAGGGCCCGGCCCAGATCGGGCGGACCGAGGCCCAGCAGGTGGCCATGAGCTACTACCTGGCGCTCATCAGCTGGACCCTCGAGGAGCAGCCCGCGGCGGGCGAGTTCTTGCAGCGGCTGTACGAAGACCTGCGCCCCTCGGGGTTGGCTGCGAGCACCGTGGTGGCCAATGTCTTTCGCAAGGCCGCCCTGGACGAGGGGCTCGCCCTCGACGACTTCCAGGTGGAGCCCGAACCCGGCACATCCACCGCCGGCGGCGAGGTGGCCTACGACGCCGAGGGCGTCGAAGAGGACAGCCTGGGAGACGGCGACGCGCGCCTGTCCTGGTCCCCCAGCGATCCCATGAACGGCATGACCTGGACCGTGACGGCCCAGGATCGCGATCGCGGCATGGTCTTCGAGTGGGCCGATGGCCAGGAGGCCTTCGTGGAGTGGGAGGTACCTGAGGGCCAGGGTGACTGGAGCGAGCTCTCGGTCCTCTCTTTCCGCGCCTGCCAGGGCTCGCGCCACCCCAACACCGTCGCGCTGGACGGCTCCTTGAGCTTCAGCGTCACACTGCTGGACGGCGCCGGGGTGGAGAGCACCGTGGACTTCGGAGCCTGGGGCGGGTTGAGCAGCCCCTACAAGCGCACCGGGCTCGGCGGCGGCCAGGGCTGGGCCAACGAATTCAACACGGTGCGCCTGCCGCTGTCGGCCTTCGACACCGACGGTGTGGCCCTCGACCTCTCGGAGATCACCGCTGTGCGCTTCGAGCTGGGTGGCCCCTTCGGATCCGCCATGGGCCGGGTGGGCATCGACGATCTGGAGGTGACGCCATGAGCCTGCGCAGCCTGGCCATGCTCGTTCTGCTGCTGGCTCCGTCGCGGGTCTCTGCCCAGGAGCCCGTGGGCCCCCCGGAGGCATCGGTGGGTCTGCCCGCGGCCGCCGGAAGTCTGCTGGCGGTGCGCGGCTTCACCCTCCAGACCGCGCGTCCCTACCCATGGCGCCAGGACCACCCTGAGATCCGCGCTGGTGTGCTGCTCGCGCTGCAGGTGGATCCGGACCTGGCGCGCCCCCGGCAGGTCGCTGGCCCCGTGATCTACGTGGGCGATCTGCCCGCCGAGCGCCTGAATTCCGGCTGGCCATCGGGGCGCCTGTTGCTGCTGGTGCCGGGCTCGCCGGAGCTGTCGATGGAGCCGATCTTCTTCGGGCCTCCTGAGCTGCCGGAGCGGATCAGCGCCGAGCAGGCCCGCGCGGAGCTCAGGCGGGCTGAGGTCCTGGGGCTGGCACCCTTCGCGCTGCCTGAGGTGGAGGCTGCGCTGGCGGCGGGCGGCGCCGCGCTGCAGCTTCCGGACGCCCGCGCCCTGGAGCACGCGGTGGCCGACTGGATCGACGCCTGGGCCCCCGATGAGGCCGAGCGGGCCAGCAACCTGCGCGCCCCGGCGCCATAGGGCCATTCGCCAGGCGAGTCATTCACGCTGAGCTGGCCCCAGCTCTGGACGAATCACTCGGAATACGAGTCATTCACGTTGAGCTGGCCCCAGCTCTGGACGAATCACTCGGAATACGAGTCATTCACGCTGAGCTGGCCCCAGCTCTGGACGAATCACTCGGGCGCCAGCTCCAGGTCCACCCAGGCCGTGGTGTCGCAGCTGTAGTCGGCGTTCACGCCCGTCACCAGCTGTACCGTGCCCGGCTCCACCTCCAGCGGGCCGAAGGACATGGCCTGCTGGTAGGGCATCACCGTGTCGCTGCTCCACAGTGCGACGCCGTCCTGGAGTACGTGGAAGGTGGCGCCGTCGCCGCAGGAGCTGACGCGGTTCCAGTCCTGCAGGCCGCTGGCGCCGCTCAACGAGCCGTAGCCCTCGGGGACCTGCAGGGTCACCGTGCTGGCGGCGTGGGCGAAGACGCCGGTGCAGTGGTGCTCGCCTGCGACGATGAAGCCCGGCCCCCAGGTGGTGGTGCTGTCCAGATCCAGGGTACCCCAGCTCACGGTGCCGCTCGGAGAGAGGTCCGTGGCGCGAAGGACGCCCTCCTCGGGCTCCGGACAGTCCGCCACCTCGCCCTCCGCCAGCCGGCTCAGGCGGCTGTGCAGGAACAGGCGCAGATCCGCCTGCCGGATCTCGAAGTAGGAGCCGTAGCCCAGGGAGTCGTCCCACACGTAGGGGCGGATCAGCTCGGCGGCCGCCACCACGTCGGCGCTCAGCCGCTCCCAGGACAGCGGGTCGGCGATCAGCTCCTGTACCAGGGCGTCGATGTCGGTGCCCATGGCGATGGAGCGCAGCAGCACGGGGTCGGCGTAGTCCTCCCCGGTGACGCAGTCGGCGGACCAGGGGGAGGAGGTCCAGGGCTGGGTCGGGTCCACCGCCAGGGCTGTGGAGAAGTACCAGGGGTAGCCCATCTCCACGTCGAAGTCCCAGGGCAGCAGCTTCCAGCGGCCCTGGTGATCGTAGAGGTAGAAGTTGTTGCCGTCGGCGGAGAAGGCGTCCAGGGATCCCAGCACCGAGCGCGCCACCGACACGTGGGTGAACTGGGCCAGGTCCAGCACCTCCAGCAGCTCCGCGTCGCTGCCGCTGGCGATGATCTGCGTGAGCTCCACCAGGTCCTGGCCGTCGCCTCCCGCAGAGGTCTGGGGTTCGTACCAGGTGAGGGGGTCGTCCAGGGGCTTGAGGCCCCGGCCGTAGTAGTGCTCGTTGGTGCTGTACAGGTGGCCTTCGTCGCTGCCGTACCATCGCTCGACGTAGCGGTCGTCGATGCTCTCCATCACCACGTAGAAGCCCACCGGCGCGCCGTTCACCTGCACCGTGGCCCAGCCGGTGCGGGCCGTGGGCAGCCCGGCCCGGCGCAGGGCGGTGGTGGCGATGGCCTCGTTCAGGAAGCCGTAGTCCTGGGAGGAGTTGTCCAGCTTGAGCTCGTCCAGCCCGCGCCACTCCTGGCCGTCCTCCAGTCGATCGAAGGAGATCTTGAGGGGCGGCTTGCCGGAGCGCACCGAGCCCGAGCCGAAGGCCCGCACCGCCACCCGGTTCACCGTCTCGCCTTCCCAGTGGAAGTCGGCCTGGTGCCAGTTCTTGGACCAGGGATCATCGCGGATGTCGGCCCAGTCCTCGTCGTCCAGGTCCAGCCGGATGGAACGCACCAGCCCCAGGTCGAAGATCTCGGCGCTGGGATCGGGGGCGTCGGGGATGGTCTCTGCGGCGGCGTCTCCCTCGGCCAGCGGAGGCTCACTGTCGTGGCCGTCGGGGGCGCGCGACAGGGAGGGAGCCGAGCAGGCCACCAGGGTCGCCAGGAGGGTGAGCGAGCGCATGGCTGCAGTGTAGCGCCCCTCGGCGGGGTCGGGCTATCAGCCCTCGGGAGAGCTCATGTCTTCTGCGACCCACCAGTGCCTGCTGCTGCTACCCACGTCACTTGCCCTGCTTGCAGCGAACGACACGGACCTGGTTGTCAGCGTGTTTTCAACACGTCGAGGTCGGCGGCAGGAGCAGGGCGCGTAGCTGGGCGTGCATCGCGACCCGCGGTAGATTCGGTACGTCATACAGGCTCCTGGGAGCCTTGCAGGAGGATCGCCATGGGAGACTCCAAGCGTGACCGCTACCTGCGCATCCGACGCCAGCTGGCCGAGGAGCTGGGCAAGAGCGACGACCCGGTGGCCCGCATGGCCACCATCGCGGCGCTGCTGCACCACAAGCAGCCGCGGTTTTCATGGACGGGATTCTATCGACGGGTCGAAAATGACGACCTGGTAGTGGGTCCCTACCAGGGAGCGCTGGCCTGCCAGGTGTTGCCTGCGGGCCAGGGCGTGTGTGGCGCCGTGGTGGAGCGCGGCCAGCCTGTGATCGTGCCCGATGTGCGGGAGCACCCCGGACACATCGCCTGCGACGCCCGCTCCCGGTCCGAGATCGTGGTGCCTTTCCGCGACGAGCGCGGCGCCGTCGCCGGGGTGCTCGACGTGGACAGCACGCAGCTCGCTGCCTTCGACGAGCTGGACGCCGAGCACCTCGAGGCCATCGCCGCCTGGGTGCACGAGCCCGCGGACCTCGGCGAGCGCATCACGCCAAGAGCAGGCGACAGAACAGGTCGCCGTCAGGCGGCCGCCCCGAATCGTAGCGAGGGCTAGCAGGCGCTCAGCGAGGCCGGTTCTGCGCGGTAGTGGGCGAGGGAGGCGTCCGTAACGGGTGGCTTCAGCACGTTGACCGAGAGCGCTGCAAGCAGGGACGGCTGTAGTCGCGACTGCTGGGCCGCAGTAGATTCGGGGTTCTGTCGCCTGCTCCAAGGTAGAGAACAGCCGCCGCCAGACGATTCTTGTGCCTACACGGCTGCGGCAAGTCCTTGTTTTTGCTCACTTTCGAATTGGAAGTGGTCAACTGGGGCAGCGACCTGGTCGGCCCGAGGTTCCCATTTGACCGCCTCGGCTCGGGAGGGCCCCGCGATACACCGCTTTCTCTGGTTGGGCGCCTGCCGCATACCAGGCGAAACAAGGCCAGGTGGTAACTTGAGCCCCACTACGTCGCATAGGTGGTGACTTCGGCGGGACCTCGTCGCGTCCTGCGGCCGCCGCGGTGCCGCTAGAACGCTCCGTCCAGCTCCAGGATCTCGACGATCTGGCTGTCGTTGCCATGGCACCAGCCCAGCCGGCCTCACTGGTCGGAGAGCAGGGTGCGGGACACCACCAGCGGGCCGCCTTCCGCACCCAGGGGAAGCTGGCGCCCTCGGCCGCCCTTGATCGCGACCGCTGCCCCCAGCGACAACCCGGGGCAGGCGCGTACCCGCTCAGCCCCGTCGCTCGGCCGCGTCGGAGGGATCCTGCTGGTCTTCGTGCAGGCGGTCGCGCCCGGCGCGCTTGGCGTCGTACAGCAGCTCGTCGGCGCGCTTGTACAGGGCGCCGCTGGTCTCGCCCGGTCGCAGCGAGGCCAGCCCCGCTGAGGCGGTGACCTGGGCACCTTCGATGGAGAAGACCAGCTCGCCCACCGAAGCCCGCAGGCGCTCGGTGACCACCCGCGCCACGTTGGGCACCGCCCCCTTGAGCAGCACCGCGAACTCCTCGCCGCCCACCCGAGCCACCACGTCGTCCTGGCGTACGACGGACATGAGCGCCTTGCCAACCTCCTGCAGCACCTCGTCGCCGAAGGGGTGGCCGTGGCTGTCGTTCACGTTCTTGAAGTGATCGAGATCGAGGATGACCAGGGAGAACGGGGTGTCGGTCCTGTGGCAGAGATCGCAGAGCTGGGGCAGCACCTGGTCGAAGGCGCGGCGGTTGGCCACTCCGGTGAGTGGATCGCGGGACGTGGCGGCTTCGAGGTCGACTATGCGCTCGGCCTGCTCGGCCACGATGTGCTCCAGCGCGTCGGCGCGGGAGCGGGCACCCTCGAGATCCTGGCGCAGGTTCGCGGTGTCGCTGGCCAGGGACCTGACCTTGTCGGTGATCTGCTGGCGCATGTTGCGCAGGCCCTCGACGTCGGGCTGGGCCCAGACCACCTGCAACAGCTCATCGAGACCTTCGCCCAGCTGTGTGCCCTGGGCGGCGGTCTTCTCCAGCGCGCGCGCCAGGGCGGCGATGAGCTTGCTCACCTCTTCACGGCGCAGGTACTCACGGCGTCGGGCGCGGCGGCTCGCGGCGTCGATGGAGCGGGTGTCGGCGATCAGGCGTCGGAGGTCTGCCACCACCGTGCGGTCGGGCACGCTGTCGCCGAAGGTGTGGATGCTGTTCTGCAGCTCGCTGTCCATCAGGGCCGAGTCGGCCATGGTGTCGGCCACGGCGCGCAGCAGCTCCACGGTCTTGCCGGCGAATTCCCGATCGGCCACTCGGCTCCCCCGCGGCTCTACCTCGGGGAGCGGGTCTGCCAGGTGCACCTCGGGTGGGAAGGTCAGCTCCAGCTCGCGAAGGAGCCCCGTGGGGGATGGGAAGCGGCCCAGGCGGTCCACCAGTCGTGGCAGCCTTCGCTCGTCGGCTCCCCGCTTGCGCCGGCGGATCAGCCACAGCAGACCGTCCCTGAGCAGGGTGGCGTCTTTCTCCGTGGGCTTGCGCCCCTCGCCGTTGTTCGAGAACCAGGCCATGGATGACAATAGTACTGATTATCTAAACGAGGTCCGCGAACTTCGGGCGGTGGTGAGCGAAGATCGAGAAGCCGATCAGGAAGGCAAGAACGGCGATAACCCCAGCCACAAGCATGCTGTTCGGGTGCGGGATGCGGTGGTTGAGGATCAGCTCCTGGTAGATACCCACGATGTGGGACAGCGGGTTGAGCTGGAGCAGGAAGTTGAATCGCGCCGGGTAGACCGAGGGTGGGTAGAAGATGGGTGTGACGAACATCCAGGTGAGCAGCACCGCGTTGACCCAGTGGATGGCGTCGCGAAAGTACACGCCGGCGGTGGAGAGGAAGAAGCCCAGGCCGGTGATGAACACCGCCTGCACCACCCAGAAGATGGGCACCAGCAAGAAGTGCACCGAGAGCCCCTCACCGAAGAGGATCACGCCGATGGCCAGGATGATCGTGCGGATGGCCTGGTTGACCAGCGCGCTGGCGATGACATGGGCGGGCAGCACCAGGACCGGGAAGTTGACCTTCTTGATCAGGTGGCCGTAGTCGCGGATGACCGTGGTGGCCCGTGTGAGGCCGTCGGAGATGGCGAACCAGGTGACCATGCCGCAGAACAGGAACAGGGCGTAGTGGGCGGTGCCCCCTCCCGGGCTGAACTTGACGCCGATGAGCACGTTGAAGACGAAGGTGTAGGTGACCAGCTCGATGATGGGATTGACCACGGTCCAGAAGAAGCCGATGGAGCTGCCCACGTAGCGATGGCGTAGATCGTTGATCACGAAGGCCATCAGCAGCTCGCGGTGTTTCCACAGCTCCCGCAGCGAGCCCCACTCGAAGCCTGAGCGCTCGTCGGTGGGCCGGATGTGCACGACGGTGGTGGGGCCCGGTTGCTGGCTCATGGTGCGACGGGTGGTCCTGGAGGTGTGTGGCGGGGGTCCGGCTCGCCGAGCGGGAGGGGATTAACCCCTCTGCTACGACTGCTGCCCGAAGTGCCAGGTCATGGCCATGCTCAGGAAGGTCAGGCGGCTGGCGAAGTGGCCGTTGCCCACCACCTTTCCTGGCACCACCTCGGACTCGTCGGGATCCGCCAGGTCGAGGTCCAGCACCAGCTGCGTCATCTCCGAGTCGGTGATGTCTCTCGGCAGGAACCAGGTCTGGCCAAAGGCCAGCTCGATATCCAGACCACCCAGGTGGGTGCCGGCGCCCAGCCCGGCGCCGATCTTGTCGCCGTCCACCAGGGTGACCCCCTGGAAGGCCTTGGGCACGGCGCTGGTCTCGAAGTAGCCGCCGGCGTGCAGGGTGAGCTTGGGGTGGGCGTCGAAGCTGCCGCCCAGCCGGGCGCTCCACACGTCCTGGTACTGGGCCGGGATGACCACGTCTTCGGTGACCACGGCGTCTTCATCAATGAAGCCGTCGGGATCCACCGTGATCACCAGGTCCATGTCGGTGATGACGATCTCGTCGAAGACATGCCAGCCTTCCCAGGCGCCGGCCAGCTCCACGTCCCAGCGATCCGTGGGGTGGAAGTCCACCCCGGCGCGGGCGATGGCTGGCATGGTGATCGAAGAGGTGACCTCGTCGTCGGTGAAGTGGTTGCCCTCGAGAAAGCCCTCCCAGGCGTGTCCCTCGAAGTCCGCCTCGATAGCGCCCGAGGCGCGGTAGCTGGTGGCTGGCTGGAAGCTGGCACCGATGCTCATCCAGGGGAGAGGATCCACCAGCACGCCGGCGTTGAGGTTGGGGGCGAACCAGTCCGCCACCTCGAAGCCGATGTCGATGTCGCTGGCAGGATCTTCGCGGCCCGTGTCCACCGCGGTGACGTCGGTGCTCAGGGTCAGCTCCTGCTGGGCGCGCAGCGCCCGGGCCTGGAAGCAGGCTCCCACCGCCAGCCAGCCGGTGATCTGGTGGGCCACCCCCGCCACGCCGGCGAACTCCCAGAGCAGCTGGTCGGTCAGGCTGTAGCGCTGCGGGCCGTCCGCTGGGTACTGCGGATCGGGGGCCTGGGGCGAGATGAAGCCCACCGCGAAGGTGGTCCTCGGCAGCCCGAAGCTGCTGGAGAATCCCAGGGCCGGCACCATCATGAAGGGGCCTTCGTTGTAGATGGGGTCGAATTCCAGGTCGTTGTCGGGCTCGTCGCTGCGGTCGAACTCCACGTACTGGTCCACACCGGAGATGCTGGCGAAGACCTGTGCCTCGCGCAGGCGCGCCAGGGCGCCGGGGTTGTGGTACAGCGCCGAGAGATCGTCCACGCTGGCGATGACCGCCGAGCCGCGGGCGATGGAGCGGGTGCCCGAGTCGGTGAAGTAGAAGGCGGCGGCCTGGGCACCGCCGGGAAGGGCGGCGACCATCAGCAGTGCGGCGGCCAGCGGGGCGCGGGCGGTGGTCATGGGGCCTCCATAAAGGACTGGAGCGCGCCCTGGTAACACCGGCGCCCACCGGGTGGGGAGGTCCGGTATGGCGCCGGACCGGGGGTATACTCGGTGGACCCTCGTGTTCTGCTCTCGACGGAGGCCGCCATGCCCTGTGCTGTCCTGCCAGTGATCCTCGTCCACCTGGCGGCCTCGGCGGTCTCAGCAGCCGATGTGCCACCCCTGCTGGGGCGCACCGCCCCCCAGGCGCGGGTCGCTCCGACGCTGGCACCCACTCCCGGGTTCAGCTCGCCGCGCCAGCCTGTGGATCTGGCCCTCGCTGCGGAGGAGGCGGATTTCTGGCTGGCTCCCGGGGAGACAGCGGTGCTGCGCCTCGATCTCGGCGCCGAGGAGGTGGAGGCCGAGCTCCCCCAGCTGCCCCTGAGCAGCGACGCCCTGGCCGCTCTGGAGCTGACCCCGGCCTGGCTGGTGCCTCACCTGGCTCTCACCCTCTCCCACCTCGACCTGAACCTGCAGGACAGGCTCGCGGCGCTGCTCCTGGACCTGGAGGATGTGCGCGCCCTGGACGAGCTGGCCTTCACCATCGCCGCCACCACCCCCGAGGAGCTGGTGGAGTACGACGGCCACGGCATGCTGGACCTGCTGGTGGCCAACGCCCTGGGACCCTACGAGAACGAGCCTTACGTGCCCTTCGCCCAGCTGGTGGAGGAGGTCTTCGACCAGGGCTGGTACACCACCGTCTCGTACAGCTACGATGACGGCGGCGGGCTGCAGAGCTGGGAGCTTCCCTGGCAGCACTACTACTGGTACGTGGTGCACCCCAAGCTGGACATGGAGCTGCCGCTCTACTTCGATCCCGAGCGCTACAACCTGGCCGACCCTCCCACCGGCGTCTTCTGGCGCGATTGGTTCATGTTCTCTGCCCAGGACGAGGGCACCTGGGACTACCGCAGCCACTGGCTGCAGGAGGAGCCCCACGGGGTGGACCGCGGCGAACCCCTCGCGCTGGATGCGCTGGGCAGCATCACCCAGTGCGACGTGGATCCGCTGGTGGTGGTGGCGGACGCCTCGGGCGCCGCGCTGATGGTCGAGCAGGACTACGGGGCCGGCACCATCTTGAGCACCACTCTGGACCTGGAGGCGGCCTGGGCCGCGGGGGTGACCGACCTGGCCGAGAACGCCACCCTCTATGTGCAGCGCCGCGACACCCTCGACCCCGACGAGGCCACCCTGATCCTGGTGGATGACGAGGAGGGCAAGGAGGGCGTGGGGGAGAGCTTCCAGGCCATCCTGGAGTCCGAGGGTCTGGCGGTCAGCGTGGTGGACATCGCTGGGGAGCTGCCTGAGCTCGACGGCTTCGAGAAGATCATCCTGGCGCAGGGATCATCGGATCGCTGGCTCGAGGCTCTCTGGGCCGTCGTGGAGGATCTGAACGGCTTCGCCAGCTCCGGCGGCACCCTGCTGCACGTGGTTGATCCCAGCCCCTGCGCGACGTCGGTCTGCCTGTTCCCCGGCGGTGTCGATGGCGCCGCTGGCGAGCTGGCGGGGGACCACTTCGTGGGCCACCCTGTGCTGCACGAGTCCATCGCTGACTTCGAGTCCCTCTGGGATCTGCAGGAGTACAGCGGATTGTCCGGCGAGCGGGCCCTTTCCGAAGCCACCTCGGCCCTGGACGCCATCGGCTGGTTCACCACCCAGAACATGTTCGACAACGTGAGCGAGTTCAGCAGCACCCACAGCGACTACGACGGCGAGCGCTCCATCTGGCCCCAGCGCATCATGCACAACCACTTTGGCAACTGCGGCGAGGCCCAGGACATGATCTCAGCGGCCTTCCGCTCGGCGCTCATCCCGGCGCTCAACGTGTGGAGCATGGAGGACCACGTCTGGAACGAGTTCTACTTCCTGGACGAGTGGCACCCCTACCAGGTGGACTGGTCCGATGGACCCACGCGGATCGACTACGGCGGGGTGGGCTCCGACGGCAGCTACGACGGCGGCAAGGAGGTCAGCGCCATCATGGGCTACCTGGGCAACGGCTTCATGGCCGACGAGCACGTGGAGAACTACACCGACACCATCGGGGTCGAGGTGTGGGTCACCGACGCCGATGGCGACCCGGTGGACGGCGCCATGGTGCTGGTGGCGGTGGAGAACTACTACTCCTCCACCTACCTGGACCAGGCGGCCTGGGTGCACACCGACCAGCAGGGCTACGCCCACCTCACGCTGGGGGACAACCGCAACTTCTGGATCATCGTCGCCACCGAGATCGGCGAGCAGGAGCTGAGCTGGCCCGTGAGCATCGCCGACATCCAGTCGGGCACCTACCCAAGCATGTTCCTCAAGACCGAAGCTGGCGACCCCACCATCGCCGCCGAGCTGGCCATCTCGGGGGAGCCGGACTTCGTCGTGGAGCACCAGTTCGACCGATCCATGGGCCTGCCCCAGGCCGAGGTGGTGGAGTCCGAGGGGGCCACGCAGTTCAGCGGGCGGGTCGCGCTGGAGGTCCAGGCCAGCCTGCTGGACGTGCCCGCCGCGCACAGCTTCCTCGGCTGGTACAACAGCCTGGGCTACGCCTGGGGAGGCCGCCTGGTGCACCCGCTGGACGAGCCTGGAGTGGTGGATGCCTACCTGGTGGACGCCGACAACAAGGCGGCCTTCGAGGCCGGCGAGCCCTTCCAGGCCCTGTGGGCCGGTGAGGGCATCAGCGACGCTCTCATCGAGCTGGACATCAGCACCGATGAGCTCGAGCTCTACCTGCTGGTGTCCAACCTGGGCAGCCTGCGGCATGTGCACAGGGGCGCCATCGCGCTGGACCTGGCGGTGAGCACCGACGAAGGCGAGGATGCCGGCGGCTGTGCCTGCTCCTCATCATCGTCACGGGGGGTCCCGCTGCTGGGGCTGTTTGCGCTGCTGGGCTTCGTGGGGATCCGCAGGGGTCAGTAGCCAGCGCTCTGGCCCGCCCCGGAGACGCCCTCGTAGTCTTCGCCGCTGGACAGGGAGGTGCGGGTGCCGTCCAGCTCGTAGGTGGCGGAGCAGGTGTACAGGCGGTTGATGGCGCACTCGGAGTCGTCGCAGTCGAAGATCTCCGAGCTGTTGCTGGCGGCCACCTCGGTGCCCGACTCCCAGTCGTCGGTGACGAGGTAGGTGGAGGCTGGGATCTGGCCCACCGTGCCGTCGCCGGAGAGGTAGCCTGCCAGGCTCTCGGCGGGCCAGCTGTCGCTCTCAGACCAGTTGTACGAGGCGGTGGTGGCCGTGTCCATCGTGCCGTTGACCACCTCGCCGTTGAAGACCAGCTGGTAGACCACCTCGCGGGCCTCGTCGCTGGTGGCGGACCAGGCGTAGCCCGTGGCGTGCACGTCGCTCTCGCTGGAGGTGCTCAGATCGGTCCAGGTGAAGGTCCAGGAGCCGTTGGCCTCCTCGATACCCGGGTAGGCGGCTGTGCCGATGATCAGGGTGGCGGCCCCGGCCGCGGTGCTCGTGACCAGGGCGAAGAAGACCTGGTCGCTGTCGGCGTCCTGCTCCGAGCTGGTCCAGTCGGTGGACTCTTCTTCGTCAGCAGGGACCCAGGAGTCGGAGAAATTGTGGGAGATGCTCTCCTGGCAGTTCTCGTCCACGTTGGCGGCGGCCTGCATGGAGAGCTGCCAGACGCCGTCGATGATGCCGCCGCAGCCTGGCAGGAGCGTGGAGAGCAGGGCCGAGGACAGCAGCAGGTGGGCGGGCTTCATGACGCGGCTCCGCGGAAGGGTGGGGCGGGGGGTCGCCCGACGAGACCTCAGGTTAACATCACCTCGTTCGCAGCCCGAAAGCCCCAGGTGCCCCATGCTCGTCCGACTCGACCACGTGGCCATCGCCGTGCCCGACCTGGATGCCGCCATCCGGCGCTTCGCAGAGGATCTGGGCCTGGAGTTCGGCGGGCGCGAAGACGTCGCCGCGGCCAGCACGGCCACGGCCTTCTTCGCGGTGCCCGGCACGCAGGTCGAGCTGATCCATCCACTCGACGGCCAGGGACCGGTGGCGAAGTACCTGGAAAAGAAGGGCGGCGGGCTGCATCACCTGTGCTTCGAGACCGACGACATCGACGCCGACGTGCAGCGGCTGCGCGAGCGCGGCTACCGCTTCCTGAGCGACGGCCCGGTGCCCGGCGCCCACGGCAAGCGCGTCATCTTCATCCACCCCAGATCCGCCGACGGGGTGCTCATCGAGCTGGCACAGCCGGAGGCGTCATGATCGTCATGGTGCTGGTGCTCGCTGCGGTCTCCTCGGCCGACACGGGTGAGGTGCTCTGCAAGGACTGGACCGTGGCTCCTGACCAGGTGGTGACCCACGCCGGCACCATGCACAACTTCCGCGTCAAGACCTTGACCGAGTGCAAGGACGACCTGGAGTGCGTGTGGTCCCTCACCAGCGAGGTGGGCAGCCTGGCCGAGCCCGACGGCTTGACCATCGACTGGTATGCGCCCGACGAGTATCCCACCGAGTGTGAGCCCCTTGACACCTCGCTCATGGCGTCCTGCACCTTGTGGGGGAGCTTCACCAGCACCTGGTCGGTGGACATCCAGGTGCGCTGCACCGACGCCGAGTGGGAGCAGCTGGCCCTGGATCGGGCCGACCTGTTGTCGGTGCAGGGGGGTGGCTGCACCTCGCCGCGACAGGCCCAGGCCTTGCTGTTGCTCCTGCCCGTGGGGCTGCTGGGCCTGCGCCGGCGTCTGTCCCGTCCCTGAGCCGCCGTGCGTATCCGCGTCGATGCCGCCGGCGAGCAGACCAGCCTCGCGCTGCGCAAGCGGCGCGCGGGGCAGAGGCTCCTGCTCGGGGTGGGAGCTCGCGGGGTGTCGGGAGATCTGCGGGGGCTGGTGCGCCTGTTCAAGCCCGCAGGGTTTGTCCTCACCACGGCCGCGGCCGAGGAGCCCGCCCAGCTGCGGGAGCTCTGCCGCGAGCTCTCCGCCATGCTGCCAGCCGAGCACCCTGCCCTGCTCTTCGCCCGGCACGAGCGGGGCGCCTGCTGTCCTGGAGCCACCGACTGGCCCGCACCCTCATGGCTCGCGCGGGCGGCCGACCTGGAGCTGGCGCGCGAGGTGGGCGGTTCCTGGCGCGGTGAGCTGGCGGCACTCGGTTTCCACCTGCACCTCGCGCCCCGGTTGGGGCTGGAGGCGGGGTGGGGTGAGCCTGTGCCCGCGGTGGCCGGCTCCCTGGCTGAGCTCCAGCTGGGGCCGGATCCCCTGATCTGCGCGCGCACCGTGGCGGCCATGGTGGGCGGTGGCGCTGCGGCAGCCTCCCCTGCGCTGTGTACCGGGCGTGTGGATGAGCAGGGGGGGTTGCAGGCCCTGGAGAAGGAGCTGCCTGGACTGCTGGCCGAGGATCTGCAGCCGGTGGACGCCGCGGTGCGGGCGGGAGTGCCCGCCCTGCTGGTGGGCTATCGCGTCTGGTCGGCCTTCCACGAGGAGCTGCCCGCCTGCCTCAGCCCGCGGCTGCTGCGCGGCCAGCTCCGCCAGCGCCTGGGCTTCGGCGGGCTGCTGCTGGGCGAAGAGCTGGATCTCGAGCCGGTGCGGCGCAGGTGGCGGTTCGAGCAGCAGCTCGCGCTGGGTGTGCAGGCGGGCCTGGACCTGGTGATCTGCTCGGGGTCCGCGGATCTGCAGGCCCAGGTCTTCGAGACCTTCGTGAAGCTGCAGGAGGAGCGCGAGGGTCTGGATCCCGAGCTGGAAGATGGCGAGGCGCGTCTGCTGGCGGCCCGCGAGGGCTTGTTGTTGGGGCGCCATGTGCCGGGGATCGAAGTGGTGGGCTGTGCCAGGCACAAGGACCTCGCGCTGCTGGCGCGAGTGCGGGGCGCTTGACTCCCCCTCGCCGCGACATATGATGGCTGCCAAGCCCGATCCCCAGGCGATCCCCCTAGCCCCAGGAGATGCGACCATGCACAAGCTCTACGGTCTGTTCGTACTGGCTCTCTTCCTCGTCGTCGGCTGTGGCAAGAAGTCCGAGCCCGAAGAGGCCACCGGTCCGGCGGTCAGCGCCGACCTGGCCCGGCTCGTGGTCATCCGCAATGACGCGCGCGGCACCACGGAGACCGCCACCTACCGCAGCGTGTTGTCCGTCACGAACGGCCACAGCGGCGACATCACGCTCAAGACCGTGGTGTACTCCGGCAGCATGGGCCCCCACCCGGTGGAGCGGGCCCGCAAGGAGCTCGGCTTCACCGTGGCGGCCGGAGCCACCAGCGAGATCAAGCTCGACTCCGAGTTCACCTGGAAGGACGAGGCCCCCATCCGGGCCCAGATGGGCACCGTCACCGGCACCCTGTTCTATCGTGGGCCCAACGGCGGTGATCGGCAGCTGCCCTTCACCCTCGACGGTGAGCTCACCATCCGCGGCGACTAGCTCGTGGCGTCGCTCGCGGTGCTCCTGGCGCTGTTGGGCTGGTGGGCGCCGCTGCGAGCGGCCGAACCGGACGATGGGTTGACCTCATGTCCGGAGCTGGCCGCGATCCCTGAGGACCTCCAGGTGGCCTGGGTTTCACCCGTCAGGCGCCGCGTCCGGGGGCGCAGCTCCCTGTCCGTGGTGCGCGTGGCGGACCTGCGCGTCTACGTGCAGCGGGAGCAGCCCGATGCCGCGCGCCTGCTGCAGACGCTGGGCCTGGTGGGTTCGCGCGGCCGCGTTCACAGGCGGTACAAGCTCACCCTCTTCGATGTGTCCGCCGAGCAGCTCTGCCGGC
Organism: uncultured Enterobacterales bacterium; assembly: GCA_964512185.1. Lineage (GTDB taxonomy): Bacteria > Myxococcota_A > UBA796 > UBA796 > JAFGLY01 > CAZEJJ01. Next base: position 57,888 of record CAZEJJ010000015.1, read on the forward strand.
CCGTGGAGCACACCGCCGAGGGTGAACTGGCCGACGGCCTGCCGGCCTGCCCCGCAGGGCAGCAGGAGGGGGCGCGGCGTGTCTCCGGCTGCGGCTTCACCTGGGACTCGGCCGCTGACGCCCGCGGCCTCGACCTCTTCCGCATCAGCTGGCGGGAGGCCGCCCGCAACGGCTTCTGCGTCATGCCCCTCGAGAGGTTCCTGTCGGGAGCCTGATGTTGGCACAAGTGGCCCGAGACCTCGGGTCTCCCCGGGGTTGTGACGCCTCCGGGCCCCTGCGAGGCCTGATCCGCGTCACAAGTGGCCCGAGACCTCGGGTTTCCCCCCGGTTGTGACGCCTCCGGTGCTCCAGGGCACCCGATCCGCGTCACAAGTGGCCCGAGACCTCGGGTCTCCCCCCGGTTGTGACGCCTCCGGGCCCCTGCGAGGCCTGATCCGCGTCACAAGTGGCCCGA
>CAZEJJ010000015.1:58441-64495 GCA_964512185.1 uncultured Enterobacterales bacterium
CCTCCGGGCCCCTGCGAGGCCTGATCCGCGTCACAAGTGGCCCGAGACCTCGGGTCTCCCCCCGGTTGTGACGCCTCCGGGCCCCTGCGAGGCCGGATCCGCGTCACAAGTGGCCCGAGACCTCGGGTCTCCCCGGGGTTGTGACGCCTCCGGGCCCCTGCGAGGCCGGATCCGCGTCACAAGTGGCCCGAGACCTCGGGTCTCCCCGGGGTTGTGACGCCTCCGGTGTCCTTGGCAGGCGTGCTGCGACAGACAGCGGTCAAGCCCGGCGCTCCAGGCTACAGCTAGGTTTCTGCGGAGCTCATGAGCCAGCGCCTCCCCATCCCCCACGTCTCGGAGCAGCACGAACAGCTGTGGGCGCTCGCTGCGGGTGACGCCAGCTTGCCGGCCCGCCTCGACCGACTCTCGGAAGCCCTGCTGGGCTGCCCCTACCTGGCCTTCTCCCTGGTGGGCGGCCCCGCCGAGCCCGAGCGGCTGGTCACGCGGCTCGACGGGCTTGACTGTGTCACCTTCACCGAGGTGGTGTTGGCGCTGGGCGCCTCGCGGTCGCTGGACCAGTTCGTCCCGCAGCTGCTGGCCCTCCGCTACCACCACGGGCGCCTCTCCTGGGCCCACCGCAACCACTACACGCACACCTGGCTCGACAGGAACACCAGCGCTGGCCGGCTGCGGCCGCTCCTGCCCCAGCTGTGGAGCGACGCGGGCGCTCCCCGCCGCCTCGACCTGCTCGAGGGCTATCCCGCGCTGGAGTGGCAGCCTCGCTATCTTCCCTGGTCCCAGCGCGGAGCTCTGGCCCTCGAGGTCCAGGCCGGCGACTGGGTGGGCTTCGTCTCCAACAAGCCCAACCTCGACACCTTCCACGTGGGTCTGCTCTTCCCCGATCCTCTGCGCGTGCGGCACGCCAGCCGCAGCCAGGGTCAGGTGGTGGAAGAGGATCTCGCCGCCTTCATGAGCCGCTGGGATGTCCCCGGGGTGCTGGTGGCCCGCCCGCTCACTCCGCCAGGAGGCATCACTTGAAGCCCATCACCCTCCTGCTGTCCGCCGACACACCCGCGGCAGTGTTGCCCCAGCTCAGTCGGATCAAGGCCTCCGGGTTGGTGGCGGAGCTGACCCTGCTGCTGCCGCCGGAGGTGGACGAGCGTCCCCACGAGCTGGGCGGCCTGCCCTGCACGGTGATGCCCGCCGCGGCGTCCGGCGCCGCCGCCCTGCTGGGGCCGCTGCTGGCCAGCCTGCAGACTCGCTACCTGCTGCAGGTCCTCCCCTTGGGTCGGCTGGATCCCCAGCCCTGGGCCCTGTCCCGGCTGCTCCAGGTTGCCACTGAGACAGGCGCGGGCCTGGTCTACGGCGACTTCCAGGACGAGCGCGAGGGTCAGCTGGTGGCTCACCCCCTGGCCGACTGGCAGCCGGGCAGCCTGCAGGACAGCTTCGCCTTCGGTCCATGGATCCTCTGGTCCGTGGAGGCGCTGCGGATCGCCACCGAGCTGCATGGACCCGTCCCCGACGACATCCGCTTCCACGGTTGGTACGATCTGCGGTTGAAGGTCTCGCAGCAGGCCCCGCCCGTCAGGGTGCCCGAACCCCTGGCGGTGCTGCGACCCGCCGAGCACCGCGCCTCGGGCCAGAAGGTCTTCGACTACCTCACCGCCGCGCGTGAGGCGCAGGTGGAGGCGGAGCGCCTCTGCTCGGATCACCTCCGAAGGCTGGGCGCCCTGCTGGAGCCTCCCTTCGCCCCCTTCACCCGGCGCCTCTCGGGCTACCCGGTAGAGGCCACGGTGGTCATCCCGGTGCGCAGCCGGGAGCGCACCGTGGGCGCTGCGGTCAAGAGCGCCCTGTCCCAGCAGGCCGACTTCCCTTTCAACGTCATCGTGGTGGACAACCACTCCACCGATGGCACCACGCGCATCCTGCGAGGGCTGGCCGCCGCCGATGCGCGCCTGGTGCACGTGGTCCCCGAGCGCCGGGATCTGGGCATCGGTGGCTGCTGGAATGTGGCGGTCTTCCACCCCCGCTGTGGGCGCTACGTGGTGCAGCTTGACTCCGACGATCTCTACCAGGCGCCCGACACCCTGGCGCGCATGGTGGCGCTGCTGCGCGACCAGCAGTGCGGCATGGCAGTTGGCAGCTACTCCCTGGTGGACATGGACCTCGCGGAGATCCCCCCGGGGCTCATAGACCACCGCGAGTGGACCGACTCCAACGGCCCAAACAACGCCCTGCGCATCGGCGGGCTGGGTGCACCGCGCGCGTTCGTGACCGAGCTGGTGCGCGAGCACCCCTTCCCCAACGCCTCGTATGGCGAGGACTACTCAGTGGCGCTGCGCATCGCTCGTGAGTATCGAGTGGGCCGAATCTACGACTCCCTCTACCTGTGCCGCCGCTGGGAGGGCAACACCGACGCCGATCTGTCACCAGCACTCGTAGCCCGGCACCAGCTCTACAAGGATCGGGTCCGCAGCCTGGAGCTGGCTGCTCGGCAGCGCCTGCTGGCCGGCGGCGACGGGTCGGCACCTTGAGCGCTCTCCACGCAGAGCCGGACCACGGCTGGGCCGGACGCTTCGTGGCGCCAGGGATGCTCGATGATCGCAGCGCCTCGCCCTCGCTGGGCGAGAAGCTGGCCGCCTTCCTGGCCTGGCAGGAGCAGTGCTGGCCTCGCCTGGCCCGCGCCCGGAGCCAGCTGCAGGATGTGCGCACCCGTCGGTTGCAGCTGCGTTCCCAGCAGGTTGTGCTGCAGTGGAACCCCGGGCGCGCCGTGAGCACCACCGCCGCTGTGGACCAGGCGTCCATCCGCGCTCGGCCCTGCTTCCTCTGTCCTTCCAACCTGCCGCCCGAGGAAAAAGGGCTGCCCTTCGAGCGCGACTGGGTGATCCTGGCCAACCCGGCTCCCATCCTGGATCGGCACCTGGTGGTGGCCCACCGCGAGCATCGCCCCCAGGCGGTGCGACCGGCTCTGCGCCCAATGCTGGAGCTGGCCAGGGCCTGTGACGGAGCCCAGGCGGTGATCTACAACGGGCCCTCCAGTGGCGCTTCGGCCCCCGATCACCTGCACCTGCAGGCGGTGGAGGGCGGCTCGCTGCCCGCGGAGCTCGCGGCCTGGCAGTACCTCGATCTGCACTCCGCCGATCCTGGCCGGTTCATCCTGCAGCGCCCCAGCCTGGCGGCCTGGACCGCCGCGGGGTCCGCTCGCTCCATCTTCTGTTTCTTCGGCGAGCCTCGGGCGGTCATCGCGGGTGTGCGGGCCTGCATCGACGCCCTGGGCATGGTGGTGGGAGAGCCCGAAGAGCCGCGCCTCAACCTGCTGGCCACAGCGCGGACCGGGCGCGTGCTGGCCCTGCTCTTCCCGCGAGCTGCCCATCGCCCCGCCTGCTACCACGCGCCTGAGCCCGAGCGCTGCCTGGTGAGCCCTGGGGCCATCGACATGGCCGGCGTGGTGGTCACCGTGCGCGAGCGGGACTTCGAGCGCCTGGACGCCCTGCGGGTAGAGGCCATCTACGGCGAGACCTCTTTGCCGCTGTCGCGCCTGGGCCGCGTGCAGGAGCTGCTCTCCAGGAGGCTGGCCCATGTCTGAACCCCGCCTGCGTGTCGGCCTGGTGCAGGGCCGCCCCCGGCTGCGGCTGCGGCTGCAGGGTCGTCACGAGCTGGTGAGCTGGAGCGACACCTCCATCGTCCTGGAACCCGGCGACTACGAGGCCGCCACGGCCTCCCGGGGCCTCGTGAAGCTGCGGTCCGTGCAGCACCCGGGCGTCTCGCTGGACGGGGTCGCGCTGCGGATCGTGCCCATGGTCCCGGAGCAGGCCTCCCTCCTGTTGCGCGAGGTCACGGTTGGCGTGGACTTCCACTGGCAACACGAGGAAGACCTGGTCTTTCGTGGCACGCTGTGCCTCGAGCGCCGCGCCGGGGGTCTGGATGCGGTCAACGAGATCGCCCTGGAAGACTACCTGGTCTCGGTGATCTCATCCGAGATGAGCGCCCGCTGCCCGCTCGCCCTGCTGCGCGCGCACGCCATCATCTCCCGCTCCTGGCTGCTGGCCCAGCAGGAGGGCCGCGCGGGACCAGGCGCCCAGCCCGCCGCCGCGGCCGCTCCCGTCGAGCGGGACGGCGCGCTGCACATCCGGCGCTGGTACGACCGCGAAGATCACGTGCACTTCGACGTCTGCGGCGACGATCACTGCCAGCGCTACCAGGGCATCACACGGGCGTTCACGCCACAGGCCACCGAGGCTGTGCGGCACACCCAGGGCCTGGTCCTGCTGCATGACGGGACCGTCTGTGACGCGCGCTTCTCCAAGTGCTGTGGCGGCTTCACGGAGCTGTTCTCCTCCGCCTGGGGCGACGAGGATCCTGCCTACCTCCAGGCCTTCGCCGATCTGCCCGCTAGCCGCGAGCCGGGCTATTCCCTGCCCTTGAGCGACGAGGAGCACGCCCGGAGGTTCATCGCGGGCGAGCCCCAGGCCTTCTGCCAGGGCGTGCCTGCCGATCTGCTCGGCCAGCTGCTGCCCGAGCTGGATCACGACACCGCCGACTTCTACCGCTGGGAGCAGGTGCTGGAACAGCAGGAGCTCCAGGGCCTGCTGCAGAGCAAGCTGGGTCTGGACACCGGAGCCGTGCGCGCCCTCACACCGCTGGCCCGCGGACCGTCGGGGCGCCTCATCGCGCTGGGCATCGAGGCCGAGCGGGTGCGCCTGGTGCTGGGCAAGGAGCTGGAGATCCGACGGGCGCTGTCACCCAGCCACCTGTACTCTTCGGCCTTCATCGTCCGGCCCGAGGGTGAGGTCGCGGGGGTGCCGGAGCGCTTCCGGCTGCGCGGCGCGGGTTGGGGCCACGGGGTGGGGCTCTGCCAGATCGGGGCCGCGGTGATGGCCGAGAGGGGCTACGACCACAGGGCCATCCTGGCCCACTACTACCGGGGCGCCAAGCTGCAGCGGCGCTATTGATCAGCCCCGTACCTGGGCGCTGGCGCCGGCCAGTGCGGCCAGCACGTCGGAGTCGATCTCGCTGGCGTCGTGGATGCGGATGCGGTGGGTGAACTTGGGATTGCTGCTCTTGAAGGTCTCGATGCGGTCCGTCTCTTCGCTGCCCGGGGGCAGCGCGAGCTCCAGGTCTGTGGCCTTGAGGGTGCCGGACTACCGGGCGGCAGCGATCCCGGCACACGGGCGATACACTGGAGAGCCGCCCGACCCGCGCGGAGTCCCCGTGAAGTCCCCGCTTGTGCTCCTGCTGTTCCTGCTGGCCGCCTGTGGCGGCAAGGGCAACGACACCGCGCTGGAGGATCTGGACCAGGACGGCTACGGCGCTGGCTGGGACTGTGACGACGACGACGCCGGCGTCAACCCGGGCCAGACAGAGACCCCCTACGACGGCGTGGACAATGACTGCGACGCCTCCACCCTGGATGACGATCTGGATCTCGACGGCTACGGCGCCGAGGAGGACTGCGACGACGAGAACCCCTGGGCGTATCCTGGCTCCTCCGAGGTCTGTGACGGGGCGGACAACGACTGCGACGGCCTGGTGGACGACGACGCCCTAGACACCCTGGCCTGGTACGCCGACAGCGACGGCGACGACTACGGCGACGCCGAGGTGCAGGTCCTCGCCTGCACCCAACCCTCCGGCTACGTCGCCGACAACACCGACTGTGACGACACCCGCGACGATGTCTATCCCCACGCCGAGGAGCTCTACGACGATGTGGACAACGACTGTGACGGCGTGGTGGACGAAGAGGGCGGTGGCCCCAAGTACGACTGGTACCACGACGGCGACGGCGACGGCTACGGCGATCCCTACGACGGCCTGATCCAGACGGAGCAGCCCTACGGCTACGTGGCCAACGACGGTGACTGCGACGACGACGACGCCGAGATCCATCCCGGCGCCACCGAGAGCTGCGACCAGGTGGATCAGGACTGCGACGGCCAGACAGACGAGGACGACTGCTGCCTCGAGCAGGACGCCGGGCTGGCCGTCGACTACTGGACTGGCGACAGCTCCGGCGCCCCCCCCCCCCGGCCCCCCCCCCCCCCCGGCGGCGGCAAACCCCCCCCCCCACCACCC
>CAZEJJ010000016.1:0-64067 GCA_964512185.1 uncultured Enterobacterales bacterium
CGCCGGGGGGCCCCGGGCGGGGGGGCGGGGGGGGGGGGGGGCGGGGGCGGGGGGGGGGCCCCCCCCCCCCCCCGCCTACCGCCCCCAGGGCCTGCACCAGGTGGCCTTTCCCCTCCAGAAGGGCGCGGACGAGCTGCGCCTGTTCGCCCTGGGGGGCTCCACCACCCAGGGCATGCCCTTCGACCTGCAGGAGCAGGGCTTCCCGGAGCGCGTCCGCAAGCTGCTGGAGGCGCGCCACCCCGACACCACCTGGAGGATGATCAACCTGGGCGTGGGCGGGCTGGACTCCCACGAGTTCCCGGACCAGACACGGGAGCTGGCGAAGCTGGACGGCGATGGCCTGCTCATCTACGCGGGCAACAACGAGCTGGTGGGCGCGCTGGTCCACCAGTGCAGCGAGCCCTTCCGGCAGGGGCTGGAGCGCTGGCTGAACCGGGTGCGCCTGCTGCGCCTGGGGCGCTCCTGGTGGCGCGCCACCCACCCCGACGCGCAGGTGCTGGACGCTCAGACCCTGCAGCGACACCAGACCCAGTGCGCCAGGGAAGAGGTGGCCCGCATCCTGGCCGAAGACCAGCAGCGCGCCCTGCGCGCGGGGCGTCCCCTGTCCGAGCTGGATCCCGAAGGCGAGGCGCCGTGGACACCGCGCTGGCCCCAGCGCACCGACGCCTTCTACCTGCGGGTGCTCTCCGACTTCCAGCGCAACATGGAGCGGGTCCTGGAGCTGGCGGAAGCCGAGGGGATGCAGGTCTGGCTGGCCCTGCCCCCCCTGAACTACCTGGCGGCCCCCCACTACCCGGCGGCCTCCATGGACCTGCCCGCGGAGGAGCGCGAGCAGCTGCGCCGCCTGCTGGAGCGCGCCGCCAGGTTGCAGGAACACGGCGAGGGAGCACAGGCCGCCCCCCTGCTGGAGCAGGCCCTGGAGCTGGACCCCAGCCACGCGGAGACCTGCTACCGCCTGGGCCTGCTGGAGCTGGAAGCCGGCGACCAGCAACGCGCCCGCAGCCTGCTGCAGCGGGCGGCGGATCGCGACTACGAGGGCAACCGGATCAGCTCCGATCTGACCGCGGTGCTGCGGCACGTCTGCCAGGAGCACCCCGCGATCCACTGCGTGGACCTGCGCGCCGAATTCGAGCAGCGCTCCCCCGCGGGCGTGCCGCGCGACGACCTGTTCGTGGACTTCTGCCATCCCACCTTCGAGGCAGGTGTGGAGACCATCGCCGAGGCCTTCGCCGCGCCCATCAGCGACTGGAAGCAGACGCGCTGACCGCGCACCCCGCGTCGTGGGCCACGGTCCAGCCCGCTTCCTGGGCCAGCACGCGGTCGAAGCCCAGGGCACCAAGAGCCTCGGCCGCGCTCTGGGCGTCGAAGCCCGAGCCCTGGGAGCTGTCCAGCAGCACCAGCTGGCAGCGCGAGCCTCCGGGCCCCGCAGGCCTGGCGGCCGGAACGCCAGCGCCGCTGCGCCACGCGGCCAGCCGGCGCTCCAGATCCTGCTGGGGCCCCGGGGGCGCGGGCCGGATGCCCGCCCGGATCTCGAAGTACCCGGACAGGGCCTGGGGCAGGTCGTCCCGGCGAGCGGGGCCCTCCAGGATCACCAGGGTGGGACTCGGCCGCAACCCGTGCAGGCGACCGAACAGCTCGTCGGAGAAGTAGATGGGCGTGGCGCTGGCCAGGCAGGACTCGTCCCACCATCGGCGCCCCTCGCGCAGCGACAGGGCACAGGCGCCCACCACCACGGCCGCCAGCACCAAGCGGCCGCCGCGAGAGGCCGCCCGCCGCCACAAGGTGGCGAACCCCACTCCAGCGAGCGTGGCCGCCAGGAACACCAGCAGCGTGGCCGCCAGGCGGCAGGCGCGCACCCGCCAGAGCACGGGCAGCTCCCACAGGGCCTGCGCCACCACCAGCGCATGCTCCGCGATCTGCTGCTGGGCCAGCACCAGCGCCAGCGCGCCGCCACCCAGCAGGATGCGCTCCACCCGATGCGCGCGGGGCCCGAACACCAGGCCCACCGCTCCCAGCAGGCCCACCAGCCAGCACCAGGCCAGGCCCAGGCCGGGGCCCAGGCCAGCCCGCACCGCCAGCGGCTGGAAGAAGGAGCGCCCCACGTTGCTGTCCGCGGGATCCATGGCCAGCTGCTGCACCTGCAGCAGGCGCCACTCGGTGAACAGCCAGGGCGACAGGATCAGGGCCGCTCCCAGGCCACCCAGGCAGAGTTTGGCCAGCAGGGAAGCCCGCCCGGGCTCCGCAGCGGTGGACGGCCCCAGCGCCAGCGCCGCCACCAGCCAGCCCAGCAGCACCAGGGCCAAGCCCAGGGTGTAGTACTGGTTGGCCAACACCAGCAGCGCCAGCCCCAGGGCCAGGGCCACCACCCAGCCCAGGCGCGGGCTGCTGCGCAGCTGGACGAGCACCAGCAGCAGCAGGGGAACGAAGAAGAACATGCCGTAGTCCAGGCTGCGGCAGTGCAGCACCGAGACCCAGAGGGGCGAGAAGGCGAACAGGAAGCCCGCCAGCAGCGCCCCGCCGCGGCTGCCCGACAGGCGCAGCGCCAGCGCCGCCACCGCCAGGCCGTTGGCCACCCACACCAGCAGCACCAGCAGGTTGTAGGCCCAGATGGACGGCAGCACCAGCTGGCCCAACCAGATCAGGGCCTTGGGGATGGGGTTGAAGTCCGCCCGCACCGGGTCCAGCGCGGCGCCCCGCAGCGCGTCCACCATGGTGCCCCAGGTGGCGCTCATGGTGGCCGAGAACTCCAGCGCCGAGCGCAGCTCGTCCAGCTTGTCCACCCCGGAGCAGACCAGCCAGCGGGTGTCCAGGGGATGGGTTCCGAACCAGGGCAGGAAGTCCCACTCGCTCAGCAAGGCGACACACAGGTACAGCCCGGCGGCCAGCAGGAGCGTGCTGGCCCACCAGGCCGCTCCGCCGGCGTGCTCCCGGGTGGTCAAGGGGGGATCCTCGCTGCAAATGTATCCCAAACAGGGCCGCGACCGACACGCGCGCCGCCGGTCATGATCGAGCGGCTGTCAGGCCACGACGGGTCGCGATAGCCTGATGCCAAGCCACCCCGCTCCGAGGCGACACCCTGCCCCATCGCTCCCCAGCATCGCGCCCGTCGCTGCGCCGAAAGCTGCTCTTCACCCTGCTGATCAGCGGCGCGCTGCTGCTGGTGGTGGAGGGCCTGGCGCTGCTGCTGGAGCCTCGCTTCTTCCCGCTGGAGCGCAGCGTGCCGCCGCCAGCACCGGTGGTGAGCGCCGAATTCCCAACCATCCGCGCGGCCACCGAGCAGCTCCGCGCCGAGCACGCAGACTGGGGCACCAGCGTCCCCCTGGCGGAGGATCCGCAGGTGGGCTGGGCGCTCGCTCCTGGAGCCACCTTCAACAGCGGCGGGGTGGTGATCCGCAGCGACGAACGGGGCCTGCGCGTCAGCGATCTGCCCAGCTTCCAGCGCGGGGAGCTCCGCCTGCTCAGCCTGGGCGACTCGTCGGTCTTCGGCGTGGGGGTGCCCGCCGAGGGCGTGTTCCTGTCCATCGCAGCGGATCTGCTCTCCCGCTCCTGGAGCCGGCCGGTGGCGGCGGTCAACGGCGGTGTGCCGGGGCACAGCTCGGAACAGTCGCTCGCCCTGGCCCGACAGCTCGTGCCCGAGGTGCAGCCCCACTGGCTGGTGGTGGCCTGCCTGTGGAGCGATGTCTACGGCAAGCAGCACGAGTTCCTGGCGCAGGCCGGCACCTACTTCCCCGCCCTGCGCGGCAGCCTGCGCATGCTGGCCTCCTACCGCATCGCCCGGCGCCTGCTCGTGTCATGGCTGGAGAGCCGCAAGGTGGGCTGGATGGTGAGCCGCGACGACCTGGGCAGCCTGGACGGCGGGCTGCCCACGCGGGTCGCGCTGTCCAGCTACGTGCAGAACCTCAGGGCCATAGGGGAGCTGGCCCGCCAGCAGGGCTCCCGCGTGATCTTCGTGCAGCTGCCGGCTCCCATGGACCTGGACCGCGTGCCCCCGCCGCCCACTGTGCAGCGCTTCAGGGCTGCCATGGCCTCGGTGGCCGACGAGCTGGACGCCCCCTTGCTGGACGGCCCCGAGCTCTTCGACCGCTCGGGCGCCACCATCGGCTTCTTCCAGGACAACGTGCATCCCACCAACGAGGGGCACCTACTGCTGGGGGTGGGCCTGGCCCACACCCTGCTCGAACAGGCGCCCCCGGCCGCTACTCCGCCGGCGCCGTGAGCTCGTAGACCCAGAATCCCGGCCCGCTGCTCCGAGGCTCGCCGAGCTGCTCGTCGAGGAAGGCCTTGATCCCGGAGATAGCCCGCTGCTGGGACGGCACGAACCAGGACTCGTCCAGCACCAGCAGGCGGAAGTCATCCTGCACCAGCTGCTCAAGGCCGGCGGGGATCTGCGCGAGGGAGGCCTCGTCCACAGAGCGCTTGCCCTGGTAGGGCCGCACCAGCTCTGGATCCGCGCGCCACTCCAGGTAGTACAGGTGGGCGGTGAAGGCGTTGTCGCGCAGGTAGCGCGTGACCCCCTGGTCCACCACGTAGGGCAAGCGCTTGTGGTGCAGGGCCTGGTGGTAGTAGTACTCCCGCCGCTGGTCGGTCCCTGAGAAACACAGGGGAACCACTATGATCCCATAGTCGTCGGGATCCTCCCCCAGCTGCCGGTAGAAGGAGGGCACCGCCGCGTCGGAGCTGGAGATGGGGATGCGCACCGGAGCCAGCGCCAGGGTCTCCGCCAGCACCGCTCCGCCCGCCAGCAGGCAGACCAGCGGCAGCAGCCCGCGCCAGGGAGCCCAGGCCCGCACGCGATCCAGGAAGAAGCCCGCCAGCACCGCCATGGGCAGCATGGTCACCGCGGTGAGCCGGTAGGGGTGGGACACCAGGCTCAGGTAGGGCGTGCGGGTGAAGACGTAGAAGAAAGGCAGCGCCACGTAGCCTTCACCCTGGGCGACGAAGCGTCCGCCCACCTTGAGCACAGGCCCCCAGGACAGCACGAAGAAGACCAGGAAGATCACCAACCACAGGAGCCGCTGGCGATGGCGACCCAGCAGCAGCCCCAGCAGAAGCAGGGCCAGGGCGGCGTACCCCAGGTAGCTCACGTTGGTGTGGTAGGCGTCGGCGCGCAGCCCCGTGGCGCGGGTCAGGAAGAAGGACTGCAGGTCAGCCACGAAGGCGTGCACCTTGATCACATCCTCGATGCGGCCCGGCTCCGGCGCCCTGCGGATCAGGGCGTCCGGGGCGCTGTAGCCACCCAGCAGGACCCGCAGGTAGGGCAGCGCGGGCAAGGCGAAGCAGACACCGGCCGCCGCCAGCGTCGCCAGGTTGCGCCAGCCCAACAGGGCGCGCCGCTCGGCCAGCAGCATCCAGGCCAGGCAGAGCAGGCTCAGCAGGCCGCAGAACACGCCGTAGTACGCATTGGCGAAGAGGTTGACGAACATCAGCAGCCCCGCGGCCACACCCCAGGCCAGGGAGCGCTCCCGCAGCGCCCGCAGCAGGGCCAGCAGGTAGAAGGCCATCAGGCCCACCAGGAAGGTCTCGGTCAGCCCGCTCTCGATGGCCCCCACCAGGTGCGGGGAGAAGCCGAAGATCAGACCGGACACCAGCGCAGGGAGGCTCACCACACTCACCGGGGCTGGCTCCCCCGCCGCCGCGGCAGCGTGACGCAGCAGCGTGCGCACCAGCAGGTAGGCGCCCAGCGCCGCCAGCAGCAGGTCCAGCAGCACGGTGAGGTTGTAGCTTGTGGAGAGCGGCAGGATGAGCTGCAGCGGCACGGAGAGCAGGCCGTTGAGCGGATCGATCAGCAGGAGCGTGCCGCCCTCCGGGTAGTTCACCATGTCGGTGTGCACCGGGAAGCGGCCTTCTCCCAGCAGCGAGGCCTTCATCCACCACAGTCCCCACAGGTGGAACCAGAGGTCGCCGCGATGGCTGCCGATGACGCGCTGCCCCAGCTGGAGCAGCAGGGGCCAGGTGACCACCAGCGCCACCGCGCTGTAGATGGCGCCCACCAGGCCCAGCTCGCCCAGAGGCCGCCCCAGCCGCGCCCAGGCTCGGCTCACGGCACGGCCTCGTTGGACGAGGGGAGCAGCTCGTGCTGCAGGATGGCCCGCGCCAGGTTCTCCGCCATCAGCCGGTAGCCCGCGTCGGTGCAGTGGCCATCGGGCAGCAGCAGCGGCTCACCCGAACCCTGGGCCTCGAACAGCGCGGCGTGCTCCACGTAGGGCAGCTCCAGCTGCTGGGCCAGCCGCAACAGCGGCAGGCTGGGATCGTTCGGGGCGGGGTAGCCGTGCACCAGGACCCGCGCCCCGTGCTGCTGGCTCAAGGCCACGAGCGCCTCCAGATCGCTGGCCACCCAGGCGTCCGTGGCGGCGCCCAGCTGCTCCTGCCGCAACGCCCGGGCGGTGCCCCGGGCCAGGGAGTTGCCAGCTGCCTGGCCCTCCAGCAGGCCCAGCGCCTCCTGGAAGACCGCCGGGGCGCTGGAGAGCTGGCGGAACTCCGCGTAGCAGCGCGCGTCGTCCGGATCGGCCTCGATGCAGTCGGTCAGGGCAGCGACCACCCGGCGCGGCGAGTGCTCGCGGCTGCCCACCATGGCCAGGCCCCAGTGGTTGCCGGAGAAGGAGCGATCCGCCTGCACACCCCTGGTGAACCAGCGCTCCGCCGCACCCAGGTCCGGCTGCAGCGACAGCTCCCCCAGCGCCGCGTAGGCGTTGGGATCCCCAGGCTCCAGCTCCACGGCGCGCTGCAGGTGGGCCTCGGCCTGCACACGATCTCGCAGGCCCCAGGCGGCCATGCCCATGCCCCAGTGGTGGCAGGACAGCTCCGGGCGGGCCCGGGCGCCGGCCCGGTAGCGGGCCAGGGCCTGGTCGAAGGCTCCCAGCCGCAGCAGGGCCGAGCCCTCCACGAACTCGGCGGGTGGTGGGCCCACGCCGCGATCACCGGCGGTGCGATCCCACCAGCGCTGGTAGGCGACCACCGCCGCGGTGGTGCCGTGCAGGATGCCAGGGTCGATGCCGCCCCGGCGGCGGCGAAGCTCGGCGCGCACCGTGGCCGCCAGGCGCAGCACCCGTACGCGGAAGAGGGCCTCCCGCAGGCGCACCCGCCAGCTGTCCCCCTCCAGGAAGCGGTGGTAGCCATAGAAATTGCTGAGGTTGGCGGTGCCAGCCAGCAGGATCACGAGATCGGGCTGCACCACGCCCAGGTACTGGGGCAGGGCCTGCAGCATCATGGTGGTGTTGGCCCCCGCCATGCCGGCGTTCACCACCGCCACGTCCAGACCCAGCTGTTCGCTGAGCTGCTGCTCCAGCTGGGCGGGATAGTCGCCCCCGGCGGTGGCCCCGATGCCATAGGTCATGGAGTCGCCCACACAGAGCACCACCGCATCCGCGCCGCCGGTCAGGGCGCCGCGCAGGGAGGCGCTGTCCACCCGCAGCGGCTGGTGCGCGCCGCCCACCACCCAGAGGGTGGCCTCCAGCAGCAGCAGCAGCAGCAGCAGGCCCAGCGCCAGCGCCGACAGCTTCTCGAGGATGGCGCGCGACCGCTTCACGAGGCGCTCTCGGGAAAAGACCGTGCCCTGGATAACGCGGCGGGTGGCAGGGTCCGGGTTCCAGCGAGCGGCGGCCGGCACGCCACAGGCGCCCCGTGCTATTGACAGCATGATCCGTGCCCCCTCAGCCGGGGCGTCCAGCCGGTCCGCGGCGGTCCCAGGAGATTCCCATGCGTTTCGCCCTGTCCCTTTCCCTGTTGCTGGGCGCCTGCACCTCGCCCAGCGCCACCTTCCCGCCTCCCCCCACCGGCATGGACGGCGAGGCTCCAGCCCCTCCCACAGAGGGGCCAGGCCCTGACCTGGAGATCGGGGACCACGAGTGCATCCCCACCGGCGTGGCCCAGGAGAACAACCCCTTCGACGAGGGCGAGGGGGTCGAGCTGTCGGGCACCATCCAGTACAGCGGCTCGGCCGAGGGCCAGTACCTGGTCGACCTGATGAACGTGGAGATCGCGGACCAGCCCCGGGTGGCCTACAACGTCATCTGCCACCACGGTGGAGAGTTCCAGGTGGAGGTGCCCACGCTGCTGGGCAAGCTGATCGCGGTGGTCTTCCTGGACACCGACGGCATGGGGCCGGCCAACTCCAAGGCCGCCGGCATCTCCGATCCCTTCCAGGTGGGCACCGACGCCGTCGGCGACATCCTCATCGAGATCGAGGACGGCGCCGATATGTCCAGGTACATCGGCGCCACCCTGCCGGCAGCCGAGGCGCCGGTAGAAGGTGCCGCGCCCGAGGCCGAGCCTCCGCACGAAGGCGACGCCCCGCCCGCCGAACCTCCGCCCGAGGGCGAAGCGCCCCCCACCCCAGAGGAGGGCGCGACCCCGTGAGCCTCGCGCTGCCACGGCTCGCGGCCTGCGTCGCGCTCCTGGTGCTGGCCTGCGCACAGGATGACCCGCCACCCGAGCTGGAAGAGCTCTCCGAACGTCCTGGGGGGGAGATCACCATCATCACCGACCCCAGGGCAGACCAGGAAGGAAAGCACTCCCAGGCCAAGCTGGACGCCGAGGCGGCGGGCAGCCGCGACTCCATCCAGCGACCCGCCTATGTCATGGAGCAGATGGGCCTGTCTGCGGGCCAGGTGATCGCCGACGTGGGCTGCGGCGCGGGCTACTTCTCCTTCCACTTCTCCAAGGTGGTGGGCGACGAAGGCCTGATCTACTGCATCGACTCGGATCCCAACGCGGTGGCCTATGTCAAGCAGCGCCTGGAGCAGACCGGCGTGCGCAACATCCAGCTGGTCTTCTCGGCCTTCGACGACACCCTGTTGCAGCCGGGCTCCGTCGACATGGCCTTCCTGGCCGACGTGCACTTCTTCCACAACCCGGCCGAGAAGGCTGTTTCCGAGTACCTGGCGGACTTCGTCGGCTTCTACGGCTCCGTGCACCGCGCCGTCAAGAGCGGCGGCAAGCTGGTGGTCCTGGAGTCCTCCAAGGAAGCCGCCAACGGCCGCAACGTGGACGAGGACGACATCGCGGGGCAGCTGGCGCCCTTCGGGTTCGAGCTGGTGCTGCGGGAGCGCATCCCCGACCGTCCCCAGTATTTCCTGATCTTCGAGCGCCTGCCCGCCCCCGAGCCCGAGGTGGACTTCGCGCGCCTGGCCTCGGTGATGGAGGCTCTGTACCCCGGCTCCACATCCACCATCGACGGGGCCCCGCCGCCGGCCGAGGGCATCGCGCCTCGCTCCTCGGGGGCCGCCGAGCAGGGTTGCAGGCCCACCCCCATGCCCGGGCGCGAGGGCCCCACGGGCGCCAGCCAGGGCGTGGTGGTCACCGGCAGCTTCTCCGCTCCGGGGGCCCGGGTGCCCGCTGCCGATACCAAGCCCCGCATGATCCTGGTGGACATCTTCAGCGCCGACACCCCCAGCCCCAACGCCGCATACCACCTGCGCTGCAACACCCTGGGCCCGTTCGAGCTGCTGCTGCCCCGCGAGCTGGGCGCGGTGCACATCGCGGCCTTCCTGGACGAGCAGGGCGACGGCCCCAGCCTCGACGACGCCGCGGCCATCACCGCCGAGCCGCTGCTGGTTGGCAGCGAGCCCATCGACGGGGTGCACCTGCTGCTGCAGCCCGAGGCCGGCCTCGATGCCTACCTGCCCGCCAACGCCACCCGCCCCCCGGGTGAGCCTCCCGCGCCGCCGCCCCCGGTGGTAGGCCCGGCCCCGGTCCCGCCCTCACCGTGACCGCGCGCATGCACACGGGGCAGCCCTGGCTCAAGCGGCTGGGCCTCAGTCTGGGGGCCAGCCTGCTGCTGCTGGGGGGCATGGAGCTGACGGCGCGGCTCTTCGGGGGCCCCCTGCCCGAGCTGCCCCGCCACGACTGGATCTCCGGCCAGTTCGAGGCGGATCCCTACCTCAAGTGGGTGCTCAGCCCGGGGGTCAGCATGGGTGAAGGCGAGCACATCAACGCTCAGGGCATGCGCGACCTGCCCCTGGGCGACCGCAAGCCCGAGGGCCAGAAGCGCCTGTTGGTGCTCGGGGATTCCTCGGTCTTCGGCGCCGGGGTGCGCCTGGAGGAGACCTTCGTCCAGCGACTCGAGGCCAGCCTCAACCCTGCGGAGCTGCCCGCCACCGAGCGCAGCATCCAGGTGCTCAACGGCGGGGTGCCCGGCTACAGCACCTACCAGTGCCTGGAGCGTCTACGGCGCAGCCTGCCCCTGGGTCTCGACGGCGTGATCCTCTACAACATCAGCGACTCCCAGTCCCCCGAGGGGCTCACCGACGACCTCTGGTTCCGCTGGGGAGCCCCGGCCCACCTGGCCCTGCGCCACCTGGCCCTGTACCGCTGGCTGCACCAGCAGGTGCTGCGCCGGCAGCGCCCGCGCCAGCAGGCCGAGACGGTGCCCGACACGCTGCGCGTGCACCTGCGCCACTACCGCCGCAACCTGGCCAGCCTGCGCTCCCTGGCCGCCTCGGCCGACGCGGCGCTGTTCTACGTCGTGCCGCCCATGCTCACCGACGCCGACGCCACGCCGCCGCCCGGAGCGGGCCTGGTGGGTGGCGCCGACGCTCCACCAGCCATCCGCCACTACCTGCCCGACGACGACGCCGAGGCCGAGGCCATCGAAGCGCGCCTGGACTGGCTGGAGGACCAGCACAGCCTGGCGTGCAGCCTCAAGGGCTACCGGGCAGCCCTGGCCCTGGACGGCTACCGCGCCGGGGTGCCCGTGGTGGACGGGCCGGCGACCTTCAAGCGGGCCTGGAAGCGGACCCCCGAGGCGGAGCTGCCGCTGCTGCTGGACCCGGTGCACCCCTCCGCTGAAGGCCACCGCCTGCTGGCCGAGGCCCTGCGGCCGGTCATCGCCTCGTTTCTCCAGGGGTCCGACCAGGGCTGGCAGGATCCCGCCGTGGCGCAGCCGGCGGCCCCAGGCCAGGAACAGGAGGGTTAGCTCTCGGTCATGGCTCACCCCGCGTTCCGACTGCGGCTGCAGGACCTGGGCAAGCGCTTCCAGGACGGCGAGGAGCAGGTCCAGGCCTTCAGCGAGATCTCCATGGCGGTGAAGCCGGGCGAGTTCCTGTGCCTGGTGGGGCCCTCCGGCTGCGGCAAGACCACCCTGCTGCGCTGCATGGCCGCCATCCTGCCCAGCAGCGAAGGCGAGCTGGCGCTGACGCTGGAGCCAGGAGCCCCCGGCGCCGAGACCGCCATGGTCTTCCAGGAGCACGGCCTGTTCCCCTGGCTCACCGTGGAGCACAACCTGCGCTTCGTGCTCGAAGAGAGCCCCGTCCCCAAGGCCGAGCACCCGGCCATCGTGGACCGGATGCTGGAGCGGGTGGGCCTGGAGCGCTTCAGGCGCTTCTACCCCTACCAGCTCTCGGGCGGCATGAACCAGCGCGTGGCCCTGGTCAGGGCCTTCTGCGTGCAGCCCCAGCTGCTGTTCATGGACGAGCCCTTCGTCTTCCTGGACTACCAGAACCGCATCATGCTGCAGGACCTGCTGCTGGAGCTGTGGCAGGAGCGGCGCCAGACCATCGTCTTCGTCACCCACAACATCAACGAGGCCATCGCCCTGGGCGACCGCGTGCTGGTCATGCCCGGCCGCCCCGGTCCCTTCGTGCGCGAGATCCCCTGCAGCTTCCCGCGGCCGCGCGACGTGGTGGCCCTGCGCCAGGACTCCGAGTACCAGCGCATCGTGGTGGAGGTCACCCGCCTGCTGCGGCAGGAACAGGCCCGCTCGCGGGAGCGGGCGTCATGAGCCGCTCCCGAGCCGGCCTGCTGCGCAAGGCGCTGGTCTTCGTGGCCAGCCCCCTGCTGCTGCTGGCGGCCTGGGAGATCAGCGGCCGCGCTGGGTTGCTGGACATCCGCTTCTTCCCTCTGCCCAGCCGCATCACCGCCTACCTGGCCTGGCTGCTGGCCGAAGACCACCTGCTGCTGGACATCCTCGCCTCCCTGCGGCGCATCGGGCTGGGGCTGCTGGTGGGCTTCGTGCCAGGCGTGCTGCTGGGCCTGGCCATGGGCCTGTCCAGCTGGGCCCGCGCCGCGCTGGGCCCGCTGGTGGCCCTGAGCTACCCCATCCCGAAGATCGCCATCCTGCCGCTGCTGCTCATCATCTTCGGCCTGGGGGAGACCTCCAACGTCATGGTGGTGGCCATCGGTGTGTTCTTCCTGGCGCTGATCAACACCTACGGCGGGGTCAGCCAGATCCCCCAGATCCACTTCGACGTGGCCAAGGTCTACCGGGTGCGGCCCCTGCGGCGCCTGAGCCACATCGTGCTCCCCGCCGCCTTCCCCGGCATCTTCACCGGCCTGAAGCTGGCAGTGGGCTACGGGCTGATCCTGATCGTCGCGGCTGAGATGGTGGCGGCGGACTCGGGCCTGGGCTTCCGCATCTGGACCTCCTGGGAGACCTACGTGATCGTGGAGCTCTACGCCTGCCTGGCGGTCATCTCCGGCATCGGCGTGGTGCTGAGCGTTGCCCTGGAGTCCCTGGAGCGCGCGCTGGCCCACTGGAAGGGGGCCTGAGGGCGGGGCTCTCCCGCACCTCGTAGGAGATGCGAATATCGCCGAGGGCGAAGGATGAGCTCACCGACCGCACCCCTCCATGAGCTCGCAGATGTCCAGGAGCATGTTCTTGGCGACGAGGGCTTGCTGGTGCAGGCGCAGCTCCTGACCTGCGGTCAGGGCGACCTCTGAAGGGTAGATCCATCCTCGCTCAAAGGATGGGAACGGCGTCGGGACTCCAACAGTGCTCCAGCCCCCCGCGAGGTGGACGAGCCGCGCCTGGTCACAGAGGCCGACGCACCTTCGCAGCTTCTTCCTTCCCAGCTCCCGCCTCGCCCCCGGCTTCCCGAGCTCGATGGTGATGAGCGAATGCTGGCCGCCAGGCACCCGGATGTACCAATGCCCGTCGGCACAGGGGAGCAGCATCTTCAGGCGGAAGCCTTCCCGCTCAGGTCCCCAGGCAGGGTCAAGCGCGCGCGCGATCCGATCCAGCAGATCCTCGCGCGGTCGGGCTTCGGCCGTCGGCACCTTGAGGGCAGATCTCCCGCTGTCGGCCAACTCGTCGAGCCTGACCAAGGCCTCGCGGACGAAGAATGGCCGGGCCAGTAGAGCCTCCCCCGGGGAGGGTACCGCTCCGCGCAGGTCTGCCCAGGTGACCACCACCGATGCTTCGAATCCGCCAGGATCATGCTGATGGTCGATGTCCTTGCCGAGATTCGCGGGCTCGGGCTCCGGTCGCAGCAGCACGGTGCAGAAGGCTCGCCGAGTGCCCTCGGCGCCGCGGCGGTACGGGTCGGAGTCCCGCAGCGCGAGCCGGTACTTGGAGAGCTGACCGGGGCCGAGGGTGCTGCCGGTCTTGCTCTCGATGGCGAGGATGGCGTTCTCTGCGCGGGACTGGATGGCGAGGTCCAGGTTGCCGGCGTTGCTCAACCAGCCCTCGATGACCACCTCGACATCATCGGCACGCCGCAGCCTGCGAATGGTCTCGTCTGCCTTGTCCTGACCGCCCGGGGCGCTCAGCACCGCCTCGAACAGGGCCTCGTGTCTGGTCCCTCCACCGTTGAAGCTATCCTGCAGAGAGGCCGCGAGCACCGCCGTGAGCGCGGGTTCTGTGTGCGCGAAGGGGGCGAGATACCGTGCGATCTGATCGTCCATCGTCTACCCGCCTATCGCTTCGCGTAGCGGCTGCCAGGCAAGGCCGGCATCGGTGACCGAGTACTTCTGCCCAGAGCGGACAACGAGGTCGCGGTCGAGCAGGTTCCGAAGCCGGTAGCAGAGGTGTACCAGGAGGAGCCACCCGAGGCGGAACCCGCTCCCTCCGCACAGGTGCACCGCAACGAACGCCGAGGCGAATCAGCTCGACCTGGCAGCTTGCTTTCTTGCATTCCGAATGCAAAAACACACCCTTGTCGCTGCCTGCGCACTACATCCCCCGCTGCCTGGAACCCGTGCTCATGCGCTCCGTGAGCGAGCTCCCCGCCGTGCTGCTCACCGGGCCGCGCCAGTCCGGCAAGACCACCCTGCTGAGCCGGAGCCATCTTCGAGACCGCTGTGTTCTCCGAGCTGTACAAGACCGCGCTCCACCGGGGCCATGACCCGCGGCTGTGGTTCTGGCGCACCTCCACCGGCCGCGAGGTGGACCTGCTGGTGGAGCAGGACCAGGGCCTGGTCCCGCTGGAGGTCAAGGCCAGCGCCACAGCCAAGCCGCGCATGGCAGGAGGCATCCACAGCCTGCGGCGCGACCTGGGCGGGCGGGTGCGACCCGGCTTCGTCGTCTACCTGGGGTGGCGACGGCTCCCGCTGGGAGGAGGCGTGACAGCCCTGCCCTTCGGTGAGATCTGAAGAGGCCCATGTCGGCCAGGGCTCCGTGCTGACCCAGCGAATGGACACCTGAAGCCCCGCTCGCGATAGGCTGGCTCTCCCCCGTCCGAGAGAGCCGTGGACGACTTCTCCACCAGCCAGCATCTCATCGGAGGCCTGTTCGCCCTGGGCGCCGGTGCCTGCTGGGCCAGCGCCTCCATCCTCTTCGGCAAGCTGGGCAGGTCCGTCTCCTCCCTGGCCATGAACTTCGGCAAGGGCCTGGTGGGGTTGGCCTGCCTGGCCGTGGCCCTGGCCTTCACCGGGTTCAGGGGCACCTCGACGGAGGCCTGGATCTACCTGGGCCTGTCGGGCCTGGTGGGCATCACGCTGGGCGACACCGTCTTCTTCGACACCCTGCGCCGGCTGGGCCCGCGCCGCACCCTGCTGATGACCACCCTGATCCCCGTGCTGGTGGCCATCCTGTCCTTCGTCCTGCTGGGAGAACGGCTGGGGGCCCAGGCCTGGCTGGGCGCGGCCATCACCGTGGCCGGGGTGAGCTGGACCATGTGGGAGCGCCTGCCCGAGGGCGAGGACAGCGGCTCCTGGCGCGCGGGCATCGGCTACGGCCTGATCACCGTGCTTTCCTGCGCCGTCGCGGCCATCCTCTCCAAGGTGGGCGTGGCGGGCACCAAGCCCCTGGAGGCCACCGGGATCCGCCTGCTGACGGGCACCGCGGGCCTGTTCGCGCTGGGCCTGTTCCGCCGCCAGCTGTGGGCCTGGGTCTCGCCCTTCAGGGAGCCCAGACTGGCGGGCGCGTTGGTGGCTGCCGCCATCGTGGGCACCTTCGTGGGCATCTGGTTCAGCATGGCCAGCTTCGCCTACACCTCCGCCACCGTGGCCACCATCCTCAGCGCCACCGACCCCATCTTCGTGCTGCCCCTGGCGGCCCTGTTCATGGGCGAAAAGCTCCGCCCGCGGCCCGTGCTGGGGGCGTTTGTGGCCCTGGCAGGCGTGGCGCTGCTGCTGACGCGCTGAACAAGGGAGCTCAGGCCGGCATCAGCTCGTGCAGCAGCTCGGGGAAGGGCAGGTAGCTGCGCTGGGTGAGCTGCCACAGCGTCTCGTCGGCGAAGAAGCGCCCCCTGGGGGTGAGCCACAGCGCACTTCGGTCCCAGTTCACCAGCCCCAGACCCTGCAGGCGCAGCAGCTCGGGGCCGAAGTGCTCGTGCACGTCCAGGCCGGTGCGCGCCTTGAAACGCCGCAGCCGCACGCGGTCGTTCTTGAGGGGCAGCAGCAGGCTGCGGCGGGCCTCGGTCTCGCGATCGCGGAAGATGCCGCGCTCCACCGGCAGGCGCCCGGCCCGCACCTCGCTGCGCCAGCGCTCGATGCGCGCGCCAAAGTTGAGGGTGAAGGTGCGGTGGTAGTTGGACCAGGCGGACGGGCCGCTGCCCACCACGTCGGCCAGCTCGCAGCAGTAGTCCCACATGAACTCGGTGATGTGCCGCCGCCCGCGGGAGAAGATGCGGGTGAAGTGCTGGTTGTAGTCGGCTTCTTCGGAGATCAGCTGACCCAGCATCTTCATGAGCCAGACGCGCTGGGTGTCGGGGCTGGCCCCCGGTTCCTCGCGGTACTCCTCCAGCACATCGCCCTGCACCTCGCCGTAGCGGCGGATGCGCAGCCGGTACAGGTGCCAGGCGTCGGCACCCGAGGCCAGGGCGGTGCGCATGGTGCGAACCCAGTCCTCCAGGGTCTGCCCCAGGTAGCCGTAGATGAGGTCGATGGAGACGCTCTCGATGCCCGCCGCGTGCGCCGCCTCGATGGCCTGCAGGGCCTGCTCGCCGCTGTGGGTGCGCCGCATGCGCTCGAGCACAGGATCTTCGAAGCTCTGCACGCCCATGCTGATGCGCTGGACCCCGTGATCCACCAGCACCTGGAGGCGCTCGGCTCCCTGGGGCCCCAGCAGGTTGCCGGGCTCGGCCTCGAAGCTGAACTGCCGACAGCCCGACAGGTCGAAGCGCTCGCGGAAGGCGCCGATGAGCCGATCCAGCTGCCTGGCGCTGGGCAGCGTGGGCGTGCCCCCCCCGAACAGGCAGGTGCTCACGGGCTGCCGGCTGCGGCCCAGGCGGGCCAGAGCCAGGTCCATCTCCGCGACGACGGTGTCGATGTAGTCGTCGATCTCGCCGGCGGAGGGATCGATCTCCTTGACCCAGTGGCAGTAGCTGCAGCCGCGGGCACAGAAGGGCACGTGCACATAGGCAGCCGTGCGCTGAGGCGGCGGGTCGGGCTCGCTGGCCAGCAGCGCGGCGGCGTCCACCTCGGGGTACATGGTGATGGGGGGGTAGGCCACCACCGGCAGGTAGTCGTCTCCGTGCGGCAGGACGCCGGCCGCGCGCAGCTCCGCTGGGCGGTGCTCGGAGAGAGCCCGCTGGGCGCGTTCGATCCACTCGGAAGGGGTCGTCATGCAGGGACCAGCCTCGATCGCCACCCCGGAGGTGGCGGCCCCGACCATCTATGCACACCGGGCGGCCTCAGCACACAGGGCCGCGGAACCGCGGCGCGCTGACGCCCCGGCGGACGCTCAGGAACCGCCGGCTGCCGGCAGCTCCCAGACCGCCAGCTCGCCGTCGTCGGCCACCCGCAGCAACCAGCTGTCCAGCAGCTCCTCCGTGGCGGGGACCAGCTCGGGGCCGGGTAGCAGATCCCGGTAGAGCATGACGTAGCGCAGGCCGGTGCCGCGCAGCGCGGCCACGTCCTGGTCGAGCCCGGCCGAGCCCAGCTGACGGCGGGGGCGATCCGAGCCCGAGGCCCAGGCCAGCTGGTTCAGGAAGGCGTTGGTCTCGAACCAGAACGAGTTGGTCAGCCTGCCCGGCATGCCGAAGGGTGGGCTGTTCACCAGGCTCATGCCCGCCTGCGCCGCCTGGATGGACACCAGGGCGTGGGTGGGCTCCGCCAGGGGCAGAGCCAGGGCGGGACCCGGCTCGAGCCGCTGGAGAACCGCGGCAGGCGGCCAGGGCTCGGCGCGAGGCAGGGCAAAGCGCAAGGCCACCAGCGAGTCCTCTCCCCCCTCAGCGTAGTAGGGCGCAGGGGGCCACTGCCGGAAGTTCAGGCCCGCGGCTCGCACCGCCAGCAGCCAGCCCAGCAGCAGACAGATCCCCAGCAGGCCCGGTCCCCACAGCCAACCCGCGCGCAGCGCCGGCCAGCGCGTGCGGAGGCGCTCCACCAGGCCGTGCAGGCCCAGGGCGAGAGGCACGGGCGCGATGCTGGCCGCCAACAACAGGAAACGGTTCACCTGCTTGAGCTGCTCGAAGCCGGGGATCAGCAGGAAGTCCAGGTAGTAGGGCAGCAGCAGCGCGGCCTCCTGGTCCCCCAGCCGCAGCATGGGCCCCAGGGCGAAGATCAGCAGGATCAGCACGTCCAGGCTGGCCAGCACGGCGCGCCGACGAGCGGCCACCAGCAGCAGGCACAGCGCCACCGCCGGCCAGTACCAGGAGCGAGCGGGAAAGTACTCGCCGGGTGTGATCAGGTCGCGCAGGGTGATGGAGCGAGCGGTGGCCGAGAGCAGGCGATCCTGTGCGCTGCCCATGGGTGGGTCCTTGCCCCCTCCCTGCCGGGGATCGTAGGCCTCCAGGAAGGCCTGGGCATCCTCGAGGCGCACCGGGTGCAGCAGGTCGACGCCGCTGTGGATCAGCCGGGTCTGATCCCCCTGGTAGGGCGTGCCCTCGGTGCCAGCCTGCAGCACGTACAATCCCGGGGCCAGCAGCAGCAGGGCCACCACCGCCACCACCGCGAAGCGCTGCAGCCTGCGCCAGGGGTGCCGCACGAGCAGGCGCGGCAGCACCAGCAGGGGGCAGGCGGCGGCCAGGTAGAGCCCGTAGTGCACCTGGCCGTAGAACACCGCCGCCAGCGCGGCCCCGGCCGCCACGGGCCAGCCCCAGCCGGACTCCCGATCGGCCCTGTGCAGGGCGAGGAAGAACAGCGGCACCAGGAACAGGCTGCTGCGATCCAGGCTCATGGTGTCCAGCTCGTCCAGCAACACCGGCGCCAGGGCGGCGCCCCCCGCCGCCAGCAGGGAGCAGGTGGGGCCAGCGCCCAGGCTCCGGGCCAGCGCCCAGCAGGTAAAACCCAGCAGGGCCACCGCCAGGCAGACTCCCAGGTTGTGCCCCACCACCGGTCCCGCCAGCCAGGTCAGGGCCGACGGCAGCAGGTAGCCCAACCATGAAGGACCCGTCACCAGCCAGGTGGAGCCCTCCGGCCAGGAGTAGTCGGGGCAGAGATCCGACAGCCGTGGGAGCGCATGGGCCATGCAGCCCAGCTGGGCGATGGAGTCCAGCGGATCGGTGAAACCCTCCCCCTCCAGCAGGATCGCGCCGTTGGGATCCCCCAGCACGGCGGAGACGGCCACCGCTCCCAGAGCCAGGCAGAAGAGGCCGACGCCCGCCAGCTGTCTCGCCGAGGGGAGCCTGGCCCGCTCCCGCCGGAGCACCAGGCCCACCAGCAGCGCCAACAACAGCGCCGGCGGCAACAGGCCCCAGCGCACCAGCCGCTGCCGGCTGCCATCGGGCAGGCGCTCGGCCGCCGGCCCGACCACCACCAGGGAGGCGAAGCTCTGCCCCGGCTCGATGCGCTGCTCGTCGCTGCGAAGCGGGCCGGTGGCCCAGGCGCGCCAGGTACCCTCGGCCAGGGACAGCAGAGCCAGGTTGCCCGGGGACACTGGAGCCCAGGCGAAGCCGTTCTCCCGGTCCTGGGGCCGCTGGTCACCGCTCTGGTGCTGGTCGGTGCCTGGGCCCCCTTGGCGCCGGGCGGCCACCCCCGTGGCCTGCTCGGGCAGGATCACCATCACCAGGCGTGGAGAGGAAGAGATGGCGTCCAGCGCGTACTCGCGATCATGGCCAGGCACGTGCTCCAGGACCCGGTAGTGGCCCGGCGTCAGCCATAGCTCAGCGAGCTCCCCGCGCACCCGGCCCTGCCGGGGGTCCAGGTCCGGCCGCCAGCCGAACTGGCTGCCCTGCGCGCCATCGGCGGTGAGGAAGCGCGTGAGCTGCTGCCCCTGCTCGTCCTCGATCTCGATGATCGCCACGTGGCCCGCGGCGAGCGGAAAGGACCAATCCAGTCGCTCGGCTCCCGCGGGGGAGAGCGCTGCCAGGAGCCACAGCCAGAGGAACCAGGTCATGGGGGACAGCTACCTCAGGACCGAGGCCGGGCGCAAACACGGGGGCCCGAGGCCCGCCCACCGGACCGGGCACAGGCTGCCCCGCCGAGGCTGGCCCCGGAAGCGTTAAGACCGGGGACCATGAATCGCCCCCTGACGCGTAGCCTGCTGCTGCTGGCCTTTCTCCTGTCGGGCTTCTCCACCCTGACCTACGAGATCGTCTGGGTGAAGCACCTGGTCTATCTCTTCGGCGTCACCTACCACGCCATCACCACCGTCGTGACCGTGTTCATGGCGGGCCTGGCCTTCGGGGCGCTGGTCGCGGGGCGCAGCGTGGACCGCTCCCGTCGGCCTCTGGCCATCTACGCCGGCCTGGAGCTGCTCATCGCGGGCTGCGGGCTGGCATTCCCCGTGGCGCTGGCGGTGGTGAGCCAGGTCTACCACCAGGTCCACGATGCCATGCAGGTGGGCTTCTTCACCCACACGTTGGTGCGCTTCACGCTGGCCTGTGCGCTGCTGCTGGTGCCCACCATCGCCATGGGTGCCACGCTGCCAGCCCTGGCCCGCTTCTTCGTCCTCTCCCGCGAGCAGATCGGGTTCGACATCGGGCGGCTGTATGGCGTCAACACCGTGGGAGCGGCGGCGGGCTGCGCCCTCACGGGCTTCCTGCTGCTGTACACCCTGGGCCTGCAGATCACCAACCTGCTGGCGGTCTCCCTGAACCTGCTGGCGGCCGGGCTGGCCCTCGCGCTGCACCTCTGGGCCCGCCGCAGCGACCGGCCTGCCGCCGAGCCCAGCCCAGCCCCCGCCCGAACCCAGGCAGCAGAGGAGGGGAGCGCGCCCCGCGCCCCCTCCTGGCTGCTGGCCGCGTTCTTCCTGTCGGGTTTCACGGCGGTCGCCTACGAGCTGCTCTGGACCCGCATCGTCGCCCTGCTGCATCCCAACGCCCACACGCTGGTCTTCTCCCTGGTGCTCACCTTCTACCTGCTGGGCAACGGCCTGGGCAGCGCCCTGTACGGTCCCCGCCTGCTGGGCCGCCTGGCGCCGCTGCGCCTGTACGCGGCGGTGCAGCTCGTGGTGGCGGGCCTGGCGGCTCTGTCGGTGCCCGCCATCTTCGAGCTGCGCACCAGGCTGGGATGGCAGTGGTACGAAGCCTGGGATCCGGCTCGCGACATCCTGGATCTCTACCTCTCCCAGGCGGAGTTCCTGGTCATCGCGGCCGCGGTGGGCCTGCCCGCCCTGCTCTTCGGCCTCACCTTCCCACTGGGCAACCGCCTGTACGTGCGGCGCTTCACCCTGCTGGGGAGCGGCGTCGGAGCCGTCTACTTCTTCGGCGCCGTCGGGGGGATCGCCGGCTCCTTCCTCACCGGCTTCGTGCTCATGCCCCTGCTGGGCGCCAAAGGCTGCATGTTCCTGCTGGCCCTGTTGAACGGCGTGCTCGGGGTCGCCATGCTGGCCATGGCCTCGAGACACTCCGCGCGTGCGCGCCTGGTGGGCTCACTGGTCGCCGTGGCCGCCCTTGCGGCCCTGCTGTACCGGGGGCACGGCTTCTACCCCACCTGGATCTTCCTCAACATCCCCACGGCTCACGAGGTGGTGTTCTACAAGGACGGCCGCAGCACCAGCGACGGTGTGGTCTGGGTCCAGCAGGGGGAGCAGCGGGTGAAGATGCTCTTCGCCAACGGCGAATTCGTCTCCGCCGGCGCGGTGGGGGTCTGGCTGCCCATCGCCCTGCATCCCGACCCCGAGAGGGTCCTGATCCTGGCCTTCGATACCGGGGCGTCCTCGGGCATGGCCTTGAGAGACCCGCGGGTGCAGGCAGTAGAAGCCGCCGACATCAGCGACGTGCAGGAGGAGATCGCCGCCCACTTCGTGGAGGCCAACGACGGCGTGATCGCGGACCCCCGCTTCCGGCTGGTGGCCAACGACGGGCGCAACCACCTGCTCACCAGCCGCAGGCGCTATCCCGTGATCTTCAACGGAGTCGCGGCCTACTCCGGCTATCTGGAGCTCAGCACACGAGAGTTCTTCGAGATCGCCAGAAGCCGGCTGGAAGACGGCGGCATCTTCGCCCACAAGATCCACCCCCACATGCTCACCCCCGAGGGCCTGCGGCGCGTGGTGGCCACCTTCCTCGAGGTCTTCCCCGACGCCAGCCTCTGGCAGGCCCGGGTGAGCTCTGTGCTGCTGCTGGTGGGCAGCAACGACGCCCAACCCCCTCGTCTGGACCAGCTGGACTCGAGCCGGCTGGGGCTGCACGGCCCCAGCTCCGTCGAAGCGGCGGCCTTGTTCTTGACGGACGCCGAGGGCCTGGCCGCCGTGGCGGCTGATGGCCGGATCCTGGTGGACGACCTGCCGCCACGCCTGGGCGACCTGCTCACCCTCATCGACACCGGCTCGGACTTCCTCGCCAAGAGCCCCCACCAGTCCGCCATGTCCAACTACGAGAGGGAGATCAACGGCATCCTCTTCCGCCACGAGAGCCCCCCGGGCGACTTCTTCGATGGCATCACCGACGAAGAGCACGAGCGGATCACCGCCATCCGCGCCCGCAACGCCCCCCCGGGCTACGGGCCTGAACCCGCGCCCGGTAGGCGGTAGCCAGGAGCTTAGTGCACGCGTTCGGAAGTTCCTGGCCACCCCCACAAGCCGCCCTCGCGTGCACTATGCGACCGCGCAGCGGTCGCCTGGGGGGCGCGCCGAAGGCGCGGTGGGGGGTGAGGCCCCCCGAAAAAGCCTGGTGCCCGTGTGCCGCGGAGCGGCATGTACGGTCGCTGGCGACCGTACGGCCGAAGTATCTGGCCGCCCAGCAGGGTGGGCAGATACTCCTGGGCACGGGCTCTAGAAGATCGGCTCGGGAAAATCCAGCCCCAGCAGCTCGTAGTCGGTGCGCATGCGCGCCATGAGCGCCTGGCAGGCTGCGGAGTCGAGGTCTCCGGCCTGGGCGGCCTGCTCGATGTCCTGGGCGCTGGGGGGAGCCACCTTGTCGGCCATGTCCTGCTGCTGCGCCGCGATCTGCAGGCGCTCTGCGGTGACGAGGAGGAAGGCACGGATGATGTCGGTGTCGCCGGCCTGCCCGCTGCCGCCCTCGGGCGCTGGGGGTGCCGGACCAGCAGGGCCGGTGCCACACTCTGATGACCTGGAGAGATCCGGAAAGGGCATGTTGAACTGCTGGTAGCCGGCCTCCAGCTTCTCGAGCACCGGCCTGGCGGAGTCGCTGTCCAGGCTGCCACCCGCCACCGCAGCCTCTAGCTCGGCTTCGGTGGGCAGGATCAGCTCCGGATCCAGCCCGAAGTCGCGCGCGGCACCCAGCAGGGGCTCGATGGTGGCGTCGAGCACCGCTCGCAGCGAACAGCTACCTTCCGTGGACGGGCCCGAGCTGGGGCTGGAGCTGCCGCTGGTCGGGGTGCTGGTTGCTGGACTCGAGGATGGGAGGTCGTCGAAGCCAGCCACAGAGGGCTCACCACCGGCGAAGCCGGGATCCGGTTCCCGCACCCACAGGACCACCAGCATGATGAGGTTCAGCACCAGCAGTGCCGCCAGCGCCCCCAGAAGCCGAAGCAGCAGGAGGTCGTAGCGGGAGG
Source organism: uncultured Enterobacterales bacterium (assembly GCA_964512185.1). Lineage (GTDB taxonomy): Bacteria > Myxococcota_A > UBA796 > UBA796 > JAFGLY01 > CAZEJJ01. The sequence continues at coordinate 22,993 of CAZEJJ010000016.1, forward strand.
GGCGCATGCGGTGGGCCTCAGGATTCCTGGTGGGGCGGCAGCAGCAGGGGGCGCAGCCGCTGGCGGACACGGGTGAGCCGCGTGCGTACAGCTCCCGGGGACATGCCCAGCTCTGCGGAGATCTCAGGACCGGTCCAGCCCTCACCCTCCGCGAGGATCAGGACCGCCCTGTCCAGGGGAGGCAGCTCACGCAGCGCTCGCTCCAGGGCCTCGGACAGCTCCGCCCGAGCGGCTTCGATCTCGGGGCTGGGTGCCTCGGAGGCCAGGGGGGTCTCGGTGGTGTGCAGCGCCGGATCGTTCTTGCGTCCGCGCCTCATGCGGTAGCAGGCGTTGGTGACCATGCGCACCAGCCAGCCCTCCAGAGAGCCATCCCCTCGGAAGGATCCCAGGTGGCTGCCTGCGGAGAGCAGGGCGTCCTGAACGGCATCCTGGGCGTCTTCTTCGTTGCGGCAACGGTGGCGTGCCACCGCGATGAGCCGCTCACCGAAGCAGCGGGTGATGCGATCCAGGGCCTGCATGTCCTCGGCCTGGACGAGCCTCACGAGGACCTTGCCGTCGCAGATGCTGGTGTCGGTCGCCATGTTCCGTGCTCCACCATCCGGCGCCGACGAGGTGCCCACGCAGACGCCTGGGGGCACCCAGAGCATAGCGCCTTGGCTGTCTAGTAGTCGTCCTCGAGCTCCGCGATGGTGCTCTCCTGGAACTCGAGCTCGTCTTCCAGCTCCTCGACGCCGAAGGACTCCTCGTCCTCGTCGGCCCACTGGATCTCCAGCAGCTTCTCGAGCAATGTCACCAGGTCCTCACCCGAGAAATCCTCCAGATCCTCGTCCTCGATCTCCTCGAGCAGCAGGTCGATGAGCCCGTCCTCGAGGTCTGCCTCGTTCTCGAGCCAGAAGACGATGTCGCCGGAGCCCTGCTCGAGCTCGCACTCGCTGGCGACTGCCTGGAGCTTGGCCAGCAAGTCCTGAACGACGGTGGCGTGGTCGTCACCGTGGGCATCGCTCTCCAGATAGAGGTCCAGCTGCTCCGCGAGCAGGTCCCGGAAATCCTGCGGTAGGTGGATCATGCTGTTCTCCGAGGGGCGAAGAAGTCGCAGCCAACGCGAAAGGGGGAATCGGGCCACTGCATAGCGAAGATTCCCCGGGGGATCAAGCACCGGCGCCAAGCTGCGTGATAGGGTCGGGGCCATGATCACCACAGACCTGATCCGCGCCCTCCCAAAGACCGACCTCCATGTCCATCTTGACGGCTCCCTACGCCTGGAATCGCTGATCGACCTCGCGAAGTCCCGCGGCGTGGTCCTGCCATCGGAGACACCCGAGGGTCTGAACGAGCTGGTCTTCAAGCCCAGCTACGCCAACCTGCCGGAGTACCTGGCGGGCTTCGCCTACACCTGCTCGGTGCTGCAGGATCCCGAAGCCCTGGAGCGCAGCGCCTACGAGCTGGCCCAGGACAACATCGCCGAAGGCGTGCGCTATCTCGAGGTGCGGCTGGCACCGCAGCTGCATGTGAACGAGGCCCTCACCACCGAGCAGGTGCTGGAAGCCGTCGACCGGGGCCTGCGAAGAGCGGAGCGCGAACACCGCCTCTCACCGGCGGTGTCCGAGCGGGCCGAGCCCCCCTTCAAGTACGGTATCATCGTCTGCGCGCTGCGCATGTTCACGCCGGCCTTCGGCTGGTACTACCGGCACCTGCACCGGGTCACGAGCGAGATGGAGGAGAAGCGCCGCTTCGGCATCGCCAGCCTGCAGCTGGCCCAGGCAGCCGTGCGCATGCGGGACGACCGCGGCCTGCCCATCGTGGCCTTCGACCTGGCAGGCCAGGAAGCGGGCTACCCGGCAGTGGACCACGCCGAAGCCTACTCCTACGCCCACGAGCACTTCCTCAAGAAGACCGTACACGCCGGCGAAGCCTACGGGCCCGAGAGCATCTTCCAGGCCATCACCGCCCTGCACGCCGACCGCATCGGGCACGGCTACCACCTGTTCCGTCCCGACCTCATCACCTCCAGGCAGGTGCGTGACCGCGACGGCTACGTCCTGGCCCTGGCGCAGTTCATCGCCGACCGCCGCATCACCATCGAGGTGTGCATCACCTCCAACCTGCAGACCAACCCCGAGATCGGCACGGTCCGCAACCACGCCCTGCGGCAGATGCTGGACGCCAAGCTCTCCTGCACCCTCTGCACCGACAACCGGCTGGTCTCCCACACCACGGTCACCAACGAGATCATGCTGGCCCTGGCCGAGCTGAACCTGTCGGCGCAGGCCCTGCGCGATCTGATCATCTACGGCTTCAAGCGCTCCTTCTACCCCGGCAACTACCGGGAAAAGCGGGAATATGTGCGCCAGGTGGTCAACTACTACGACGGCATCATGCGCCAGGTGGACGCGGGCTTCCAGCCACCGCCGGGCAGGTAGGTGGCTAGCTAGCAGCCCTTCCTGGGCACGAACCAGCGCTTCTCGATCTTGACGCCCTTGTTGATGGCGTGATCGAAGAAGGTGGGCAGGTTGCCCGTGGGCACCAGGCCGCCGAGCAGCCGATCGCCCTTGCGGCCACGGCCCTTGTACGCGAACAGGGTGTTGATGCGGTAGTTGCCGTGCTCGTCGAGCCCTCCCAGCACCTCGGCCACCTGCTCCACCCGCCGGGTGCCATCGGGGAAGCGCGCCACCTGCAGCACCAGGTCCACGGCATCCGCCACCTGGCCGCGGATGGCCCGGATGGGGAGATCTTCGCCGGCGAAGAGCACCAGGGTCTCCAGCTTGGCCAGCGCGCTCATGGCGCTGTTGGCGTGCAGCGTGGTCATGGTGCCGCCGTGGCCGGAGTTGAGGGTGTTCAGCAGATCCAGGGCCTCGCCGCCGCGCACCTCACCCACGATGATGCGATCCGGGCGCAGGCGGAGGGTGGAGTGCAGCAGGTCGCGGATGGTGACCAGCCCCCGATCCCGCTCGTCGGGCAGGCGCGCTTCGAGCTGCACCACGTGGGGCTTGTCGATCATCAGCTCGGCGGTGTCCTCCATGACGACGATGCGCTCGTCATTGGGGATGTAGTGGGCCAGCACCGTGAGCAGCGTGGTCTTTCCCGAGCCGGTGCCTCCCGACACCAGCAGGTTGCGCTTCATGAGGATGGCCGCGCGCAAGAACACGGTGGCCTCGGGCGAGAGCGTGCCCATCTCCACCAGGTCCTTGGGGCTCATCTTGGCGCGCGCGAACTTGCGGATGGCCATGGCCAGGAAGGGGGCCACCGGAGGACCGATGACGTGCACGCGGCTGCCATCGGGGAGCCGCCCGTCGAAGCGCGGGTTGTGGTGGTCGAAGACCTTGTTGCTGTACTGGGCGATGTTGATGCAGGCGGCGCGCAGCTCGTCCTCGCCGGAGAAGCAGATGTCTTCCACCTTCTCGAGGCGCCCCCGGACCTCCACGTAGATCTCCGCGGGCCCGTTGACCAGCACCTCGGTGATGCTGTCGTCATCGAGCAAGGAGAGGATGGGGCGCAGGTGGTAGTTGACCGTGTTCTCGTAGAGTCCGCTCACGCTCAGCCCTCCGTGTCCTTCTCAGCGTCCTTGTCGCCGCCCTTCTTGCCGCGGGAGAACAGGCGGCTGAAGAAGCCAGGGCGGGGCGAGTCCTTGCCGGAGGACTTGCCCCTGCCCCTGCCCCTGCCCTCCTTCTCACGCTTGAGCCGAGCCAGCTGGCGCAGGGCGTCCTTGTGCTCGGGATCGAGCTTGAGCACCTTGATGAAGAAGCGCCGCGCCTCCTCGGGATGCCCGCGCTCCCGCAGCACGCGCCCCAGCAGCAACAGGCCTTCTTTGTGCCGCTGGTTCTTGTTCAGGGCGGCCTGCATCATCTCTACGCCCTCGTCGGCCTTCTCTTCGTCGCGGCCGTGGGCCATGCGCCACATGCAGTAGCCGTAGTAGATGTGGAACTCGGGCACGTCGAAGTCGGGATGGCTGGAGGCCTGCACCACCACCTGCCGGAACATGTCGGCAGCCTGCACGATGCGCCCGGAGTGGAACAGGGCGAGGGCGCGATCGAAGAGCTTCTCGATGGCCAGCAGGGCCTGCACCTCTTCCATTGCCTCTTCTTCTTCGGTCAGCTTGCCGTGCACCACCCGGTCGATGGTCTGCTGGCGCTGCTCGTCGTCCTTGAGCAGCTCCCAGGCGTGGCGCGCCTTGTCGAAGGCCTCCTCTGCTCGTTCCTTGAGCTCGGGATCATCGACGGGGAGACGATCTGGATGCAGGGTGCGCGCCAGGCGGAAGTAGGCGTTGCGGAACTCGGCGACCTCGCTCTCCCAGGGCTGGGCGAGCACCTGGAAGACATCCTCTGCCTGCATGATCCGGTGGATCTCGGCGCGCAGGTTGGCCTCGGCGGTCCCCATGGTCCAGGAGCTCGAGTCCGCACGCCGCTCCGGGTCTTCCTGGGCGGGCTCTGCAGCTGGGGCGGAGACGCCGAAGCCGCCGGTCCTGCTGAAGGAGACCTCGTGCCCATCGACGAGCTCTTCTTCTTCCAGCACCAGGTCGTCGCCGTCGCCGTCGTCGTCGACTTCCGGCGCGGGGTTCTCTTCGGGGGGAGCCTGGGTTGCGGGGGCGTCTTCCTCAGGCAGCGGCTCGTGACCGAGATCCTCCGAGGCTGGCTCGCTCCCGGCGCTGGCATGGGGAGTGACCGAGGCGGCGATGAGGCTGGACAGGTCCTTGGGGACCTCCCGCTCCTCGGGCTCGTCGTCGCGCTGATCCAGGTCAACAGGGGCGGAGACAGGCTCCGCTTCCACTGGATCGACCGGATCGACCGGTGCCGGAGCCTGGGCTTCGTCGAGCTCCACGGGTTGGCTCGGGCCCGCCTGGGGCGGGGCGAGGGCGCCGAACATCCAGGCCAGGTAGAGCGCGGAGGCGAGGCTGCGCGGCTCCCCCGGGCCGAAGCGCACGAGCTCCTCGAGGGGTCGGAAGCCGTCGAGACGCGCCAGCCACTCCCGGTACTCCACGGGGAGACCGAGCCCGGCCAGGTGGTCCTCTTCCTGGGCCACGCAGCGGGGCTGCTCCATCTGTGCGTCCACCAGCCGTTCCCGCAGGGCGGACTCCTCGAAGGCCAGCTCCAGGGCCTCGAAGAGGACCACCCAGATGCGGCTGGGGAACTGCCTGCGGGGCTCCGCCGCCTCGCGCCAGATGATCTCGCAGGAAGGGGCGGTGAGGCAGCCCGCCAGACGAGCCGCGGCGAGGTGCTCGTTGATCAGCTCCGGCGCGGCACCCGGCAGCGTGGCGGTGACCTGGGCGGCCTGCTCACGCTTGAGGTTGGAGGTGCTCCCCACCAGCTCACCAGCGCGCAGGTAGAACCGGCGGCGACGCTTGCCGTGCAGCACCTCCAGCGCTCCCGTACCCGCTTCGTGCACCAGGCGGGCGAGCTGCAGCTCCAGGGGAAGTCGAGGCTTCTGTGCCGTGTGGTCCAAGGCGCCTCCCGGCGGGGTCGGAGCGCCCGGCCGCGGGTTGGCGGCGGGCAGGGACCCGGGGGAAGCATTATCGCATCGGGGGCCCGATTGATCCTCCGGCAGCCCTGCGCTATCGGAAACCACCAGGGCCGACACCCGGTGAAGGCCGGCCCTTCCCGTACCCTCGCTCCCCGGAGCCAGCCTGCTTCGCATCGACCACCAGAACCAGCGCGCCGTCGCGCTGGCCCGCTACCTGGAGCGCCACCTCGATCTGGCGACGCTCCCTCCCGACCTCTGCCTGGTGCTCGGGGGCGACGGCACCATGCTGCGGGCCATCCGCGACCTGGGCAGCGACCGCACCTACCTGGGCTTGAACTTCGGCCGGGTGGGCTTCTTGATGAACGACGTGGAGTCCCCGGCGCGGATCTGCGAGCTGGTGGCGGCCGGCCGCTACCAGGTGCACGATCTGCCGCGTCTGGCCCTCAAGGCCTGGCTGGAGCCCACCCAGGGAGCCGACCAGGAGCGGCGTCATCAGGACCGTGCGGTCACGGCGCTGGCGCTGAACGATGTCTTTGTGGAGCGCACCACCGCCCAGTCCTGCCACCTGCGCGTCACCATCAACGACGCCTCCGTGGTGGATCCCCTGGTGTGTGACGGCATCATCGTCGCCACCGCGCTGGGCTCAACCGCCTACAGCGTCTCGGCCGGGGGACCCGCCTGCCACGCCCTGCTGCCCACCATCCATGTCACGCCCATCTGCGCCTTCTCGCCGCGGCTGATCCCCATCGCCCTGCCGCTGGACTCCCGGATCAAGGTGGAACCCCTCTCGCGCCAGCAGCGCCCGGTGCGCGCTGTCGCCGACGGCATCGGCTATCCGCGGGTGCGTCGCCTGGAGATCGGCAACTCCGGCCTCGACGCCCGCCTGGCCTTCCTGGAAGGCCACGACTTCATCGCCACCTTGTTCCGCAAGATCCTGCTGGGCTGATCCTCGCGGGGGCTACTTCGACGAAGGCCAGAGCCCCTCTGGCAGCTGACCGCGCACCTTCCACACCGCGGCCCAGCCCAGGGGCAGCAACACGAAGGCGGCCAGGGTCACCGCGGTCAGCCCCACCACCACCAGCAGGCCCAGGGAGCGCACACCCTGGGAGCCCGCGAATGACAGAGAGGCGAAGGACACCACCGTGGTAGCGGTGCATAGGGCCGCGGCCCAGCCCGTGGTGGCCAGGGCGTGCCAGATGCGCCCGGGGCCCTCTTCGGCCAGCCGGTGCAGCAGGTGGATGATGGCGGCCACCCCCAGCCCCAGCAGGATGGGGATGCCCACGATGTTCACGATGGAGAGCTTGATCTGGAAGGCGGACAGCGCCCCACCCACCCAGGCCATGCCTGCCAGCAGCACGGCGATGGCCGAGATGGCCCTGCGTGGGCTCTTGAGGTCCACCAGGGTGGCCAGGAACACCGCGAGCAGGGCCAGCCCGATGATCCGCGGCGCATCGGACTTCATGATGCGGAACAGGGAGCCCAGGCAGAGGTACTCGCCGGCGACGGTGGCCGGGTCGTAGCGCTCGTACATGGCGTCTGCCAGCTCGGCGGTCTCGCGCAGATCCCACATGTTGCCGGAGGCCAGCAGCAGCATGCGGTGTACCCCCACGCCACCGCCCAGGATGTGCACCAGGGCCGGGGGCAGATCTTCCACCGTGAGCGGCTCTATGGGCCCCTCGGTCAAGGGCTGGAGGTTCTGCAGCACGGCCGCCGGCAGGTAGCGCGCGTTCTCGTGGCGGGTGATCTCACCGATCTCCCGCAGGATGGACAGGCGCTCGCCTTGATCGGTGGGGATGACGGTGTGGATGGACAGGGCCTGGGCCACCTCGGGCAGCTTGCCAGCGGAGATGTCCTCGGTGACCTCGGCGTAGGCCCGCTCCAGGGTCTCGGCGTCGGGCAAGGTGAGCACCAACGGGGAGTAGGAATCGCGGGCCAGCGCCTGCTGGGTCTCGTCCAGGTCCTGGAAGGCCATGCCATCGCGGCGTAGCTCCGACAGGTCGTACTGGAAGCCCAGCCTGGGCACCTGCATGGCCGCCACGCCGGTGACCAGCAGGGCCACCAGGAAGCCCAGGGGCACCAGCCGGTAGGTGGGGGGCAGGCTGGCGCGGCGACGACCCAGCCGCAGCGCCGCGGAGGTGGTGGCCCGCTCGCGCCACACGATGAGCAGTGGCAACAAGACGAAGACCAGCGCCAGGCAGAACAGCACGCCCACGCCCAGCAGCAGCCCCAGCTGCGAGAAGCCCTGGAAGCGACCCACCAGCAGCGCCAGGAAGCCGCAGGAGGCGGTGACCGCGGTGGCCAGGCAGGGGCGCCCCACCCGATCCCAGGCGCGCACCACCGCTTCTTCCAGCGAGCCTCCCTGGGCTCGCTCCTCCCGGTAGCGATTGAACAGGTGGATGCCGAAGTCGATGCCCATGCCCAAGAGCACCGCGGACACGAAGGAGGTGAAGGTGTTCAGCGAACCCACCACCACCGCAGCGAAGCCCAGGGTCCAGATGTTGGCCACCACCAGCGGGGTGAACACCAGCAGCACGGCGCGCCAGTCGCGGAAGCCCAGCGTGATGACCACGAAGACCATCAGCAGCGCACCGGCGCTGGTCCACTTGACGTCCTGGACGATGCCTTCGAAGTCCTCGACGTTGTGGCGGTAGCCGCCGCCGATCCACAGCACCTTGAGATCGGGCTCGGGTAGCGTGCTCTCGTCCACCACTCGATGCACCTCGGACATCACCCGGCGGGCGAAGTCCATGTCGGTGGCCTGCCCCGTGGGGCGCACGATGAGTCGACTCATGCCCTCGGCGGGGGAGAGGCGGGCCTTGTAGCTGGCGGTGCGCAGGCGATCGGTGAGCGGACCCAGGGCCATCAAGCGCTGGGCCACGAAGGGGTTCATCACCGCGGGACCCAGGGCGATGGCGCCCTTGAGCCGGTCGCGGATCTCCGAGAGCTCGGCAGGAGTGAGCTGCATCAGCCCCACCCGCCACACCAGCTCGGTCTCCATCTGGTGGTAGGTGTAGTGGAACTCCGGCAGGGCCTCGAGGCTGGCACCCAGCTGCTCGAGCCACTGGTGGCGCCCCTCTTCGGTTCCCCCTCCCACCGTGATGGACAGCGTGGTGACGCCTCCCTCGATGCGGTTCAGCTCCTGCAGCGCGGCGGTGGAAGGCTCGCTGTCGGGCAGCAGGTTGATGGTGTTGCTGTCGACGCTAAGCCGCGAGGCCAGCACCAGGTTCACGAGGGTGATCAGCACCACCACCACCACCACGAGACGGCGATGCTGGATACTCCACCGGGCGAGCTGCCCGAAGCGGGTCTGGGGCTGGTATTCGGTCGGCATGGACGACGATTCGGGCCCCCTGTTAGCCCGTCGAGCATGGTTGCGCGAAGTGAGCAGCTGGCCTCTTGCGCCTCAAGCCCGACAGCGGGTTGGCCGATAGGCCTGGTGACGCTCGAGGACGGGAGCGTCAAGAGAGTCTTGTGATATCCGATAGGGTGCAAACATACCCTGTATGAGGATACGAATTTCCTCTTCGGCGGGAGCGCCGCAGGAGGCGACGGACAGCGCAGGTGCTACGGCCAGCTGCGCTTTTTGAGCGGCGGTCCTCGCCACCCTTGGGAGTCTGGCGTATGCTGGCACGCTGCTTGCTCTGACAGGACCAGAGAACAGCACCAGGGAGCCTGCCCATGATCGCCAGCGACACCCGCCGAAAGGTCAAGTCCCGGCAGGTCTGGCCGTCGCCCAAAGACAAGTCGGTGGAGACTCGCAACGCCACGATCCTGGCCTACTACCCCCTGGTCCGCACCATCGCCTACCGCATCGCCAAGCGCATCCCCACCTACCAGGACATCGAGGAGTTCATCAACATCGGGGTTCTGGGTCTGATCGACGCCGTGGAGCGCTATGATCCCGAGCGCGGGGTCCCCTTCAAGTCCTACGCCGAGATCCGCATCCAGGGCTCCATCGTCGACTCCCTGCGGGCGGCCGACTGGACCCCCCGCAGCGTGCGCCGCAAGGCCAACCGCATCGAAGCGGCGCGGGTGAAGCTGCGCCAGAAGCTCAGGCGCGACCCCACCCGCGAGGAGATCGCCAAGGATCTGGACATCGCCCCGGCCGAGTACGACGCGCTGCGCGACGAGGCGCTCATCCGCAAGGTGGTCTCCGCCAGCCTGCCCGTGGGTCCCGAGTCCAGCACCACCATCGAAGACCAGGTGGTCTCCGGCGATCCCGGCATCGAAGACCTGTGGGTGGAGTACGAGGTCAAGCAGGAGGTCATGGACGCCATCCGCCTGCTGCCGCGCAAGGAGCGCATCGCGGTCAGCCTCTACTACCTCAAGGGCCTCACCCTGCGAGAGATCGGCACCATGCTGGGTGTCACCGAGAGCCGCGCTTGCCAGCTACGCTCCCAGGGGGTCAAGCGCATGCGGGTCAAGCTGAAGATCGCCTGAGCGGAGATCAGTCCAGCAGGTCCAGCTCGTCCTCGTCCTCCACCAGCCCGTGGCGCGAGGAGCGGCGCTGGGCCGAGCCGCCGCCCAGGCGCAGCTGCAGGCCCAGCTCCAGGCCCGCGGCCAGGGGGATGAACACCGGGGGCTCCTGCTTGTCGGACAGGTAGCTTGCGGCTTCGTCATGCACAGAGCGTGCGTCACCCACCAGCAGCATGAGGGGGACCTGCACCACGAGGTCCGCCTCGGGACCCAGCCCCAGCTCCAGCCCCGCCACGCCGCGGCCCCCCACCAGCACCGGCGCAGCGAAGGTGGGCAGCTCCACGGACAGCTGCGAGAGATCGAGATGCTGCTTCACAGCGGTCCCTTGCCAGAACACCACACCACCGCCCAGAATCGGCCGCAGTTCGCGTGCCGGGAAGGGCACCAGCCGCAACCCCGCGCTGGCCAACAGCGTGGCGTTGCCCTTGTCCACCGGCGCGGCCGGGATCACCACGTCGCCCACGGTCTCCTGCTGAACGAGGGCGCTGTAGCTGCCGTGCACCCGGCCCACACCCGCCTCCAGCTCGAGGGCCGGGCTGATCCCGAAGCCCAGGTCGATGGCGTAGCCACCCCCCAGCGCCGAACGCAGCGCCTGCCAGGCGTAGATCTCCACCACCTCGAGCCCCTGATCGGGATCCTGCGCGAAGCGGGCCTCGTAGCTGCTGTCCACCGGCCCCCAGACGAGCCCCACCCGCGGACGGATGAGCAGCTGGATGATCCGGCCACGGTTGAGCTCCCGCCAGCTCTGCAGGTCGAGCCCGCTGTTGCGGTAGCGCAGGTAGTCCGCCTCGGACATGCCGAGCCGCTCCCACTCGCTGAGCCCCTCCTCCTGGCGCATGTTCTCCAGATCGCTGGGGGTGAAGCCCGGCAGCGACAGATCAAGGCCCGTGCTCAGCTCGTGGACCTGCGCCCCACCCCGGGTGGATCCCACCAGCGCCTCGATCTCAGCCTCCAGCTCCTGGCGGGCGAGCCTCTCCGCCTCCTCGGCCTCGGGGTCGTCCGCGAAGCGGATGTCCTGCTGCTGACCCACCTCACCCCGCAGCAGCCGACCCAGCAAGGAGGCCACCTGCTCCAGCAAGGCCGCGTCCTCACCCGGTGGCACCACCAGGCTCAGGCCGACGGCCTCGCGGGACTCCCCCACGTCCAGCAGGCTCAGGCTCACCTGCACGTCCCCTTCGCCCACCTCGAGCAAGCCGGTGACCGCGAAGTCGGCCCCGGCGTGCTGGGAGATCACCAGGGCACATCCCAGGTGCTCCCCGCGAGGACAGGTCTCCAGGTACAGGTGCACGTCGTAGTCGTACAGCGGCCCCACCTGGTCCAGCGGCAGCAGCTCGAGGCCGTCCACGCGGGCCAGCTCCACCTCCAGGACTGAAGAGAGCATGGCCGCCAGGCCCGTGCTGTGGGGGGGGGCCGGCCGCAGGCCCGTGACCAGCATGGTGGCGTCGGCCAGAGCCTTCGCGGGCGCGCCCGCGAAGGCAGCGAGGAAGACCAGGCTGGGTAGGAATCTGCGCAGGTGGGGCCTCATGGTCCCCGGATGCTACCAGCCCCGGCGCGCTGGAGGCTACCTCGCCCGCACCTTGCGCCGCCGGGGCGGCCGCTTGATGGGCTTCGCGCTGGCGGCCTTGCCCTCCAGCACCGCCATCGTCTCCACGTGGGGAGTGTGGGGGAACATGTCGTAGGCGCTGCAGCTGGAGAGCTCCAGGCCACAGAGGGCCAGATCGGCGAGATCCCTGGCCAGGCTGCGCGGATTGCAGGAGAGATAGATGAGCTTCACCGGCTCCAGGGCGCGGATGCCTTCCACCACCGATGGCTCCAGGCCGCGCCGGGGCGGGTTGACCAGCACCACCGGCGCCCGACCCCCCAGCCGCTGCCGCACCTCGTCGAGCTTGTCTTCCACACGCCCCGCCATGAACTCGGCGGGGACCTCGTTGAGGGAGGCGTTGCTCCGCGCACGGATGACCGCGCTGGCGACCTCCTCGACCCCCAGCGCCCAGCCAGCGCGACGCGCAGCGGCCAGGGTGAGCCCACCCACCCCGCAGTAGAGATCCACCACGGGCCGCTCCGCGGGCAAGTGCTGGACCAGGTCGCGCAGGATGCGCTCCGCCACCCCGGGGTTGGTCTGGAAGAAGTCCCCAGCGCCCACCCGCAGCCGCAGCCCGGCCAGGCGTTCTTCGATGTAGGGCTGCCCGTCCAGCTGGCGGGTCCGCACCGAGCCGTCTTCGGCGTGCTCGAAGATGTTGTTCCCTTCGGAGGCGTTCACGTGCACGTGCACGCCGACCAGCTGCGGCAGCTTGCCCGACAGCTCCTCGGCCAGATCTCGCAGCAGGGGGTTGCGGCGCGCCGCCACCAGCGTGATCAGCACCCTGCCCGTGGCCCGGCTCTGGCGCATGACCACGTAGCGCAGCAGGCCCCGCTTCTTGCGAGGATCGTAGGGCCAGATGTCCTTGGTGATCACCAGGTGGGCCACCAGCTTCATGGCCTCCCGCAGCGCCTCGGTGGCCACCAGACAGCCCGGAATGGGGATCACATCGCGAGAGTTTCGACCGAAGGCCCCCAGCCGGATGTGCCCGCGATCGGAGCTGCCCACCGCCAGCTTGACCAGGTGCCGGTACTCGCGGTCACCATCGGGCCCGGCCACCACCTCCCGAGGGGCGAGATCGGGAAGCCCGGCCTGGGAGAAGATCCGCCGCAGCATCCCCAGCCGCTGCTCTGCCTGACCTGCCAGATCCATGTGCATCCAGGGGCAGCCACCACAGGGTGAGTAGCGGTCGCAGGGGGGATCGATGCGATGGGGGTGGGGCTTGTCCACCGCTCCATCCCAGCGACCCTGGTTCCGGTGCTGACCGTGATGAAAGACATGCACGTGGCAGCGCTCTCCGACGATGCCCTGCCAGACGGTCAAGGGGGGGCGCTGGTTGTTGCAGATGGGCTCTCCACCGGAGAGCCAGCCGTCGGGGGTCGCGACGGTGTTCCAATGACCCATGGGAGCCTCTCGCATCGGGGTGAGCCGCTGAAGCCCTTTGCGCCGTCGCGAGCCCGCGCGCCACTCCCAGGCATCGAACAGCAGGAGTGCGAGCGAGGCCAGGGGTGCCGGATCTGAGGCAGAGAAAGAGACGAGAGCGCGTTTTCCATCTCATTTTTCCTCCATCTTGGGCGGCAGGTTCCTGCCCACCCCTGGAATTTTCTTCAAGGTGTTGCCCTTGACAAAACAAGAGTCATGCTATCCTCCACAATGGCCCTGCCCCCCGCCCGATCTTCGCCGCGGGGACCCCTCCCCACTGAATCCTGCTCCTGCGGAATGCTGCCATGACCACCCCCGAAGCACTGGTGTACGACGACAGCTCCTCGGCCGATCCCTCCATCGGCGTCATCGAGACCATCTCCCGCTCCCTCACGGAAGCGGGCGTCGAGCCTACTCCCCTGATCTACGAAGAAGCCCTGGAGCTGGCCCGCAACGGCCTGCTGGGCGCCTCGCGTGACCGCCTGCGCATGCTGCTCTGCCTCGACCCGGAGAACGGCGACGCGCGGCTGCTGCTGGCCAAGGTCTTCGTTGGTCAGCAGCGCTGGTCCGACGCCCTGTCCCAGCTGGACGCAGCCCGGGCCCTCGGGGTCCAGGTGCCCTCCTCCCTGCAGGCCAAAGTGGAGAGCGGGCTGGAGACCGAGCGCAACGCCCTGGAGCTGCAGTCCCAGCGCGCGGCCACCCGCGAGCAGGCCGAGCTCAAGGCCCTGCGCTCCGAGGCGCGCCGCCTGCGCACCGACAACACCCGCCTGGCGCGCGACCGCAAGCAGCTGCGCGGCCGGATCACCACCTGGTCCGCCTCCACGGCGGTGCTGGCCGGTGTCAGCCTTGTGCTGCTGGTCTTCCTGTGGCTCGGTCCCAGCGAGACCGACGCGGTGGCCACCAACACCGAGATCGAGCAGGCCCCGCCGGCGGTGGCCCAGCTGGAGGCCGCCGAGGAGCCCGTGCTGTCCGAGGCCGCGCTCGAGGTAGACCAGCCGGCAGAGGTGCTGGAGATCCTCAGAGAGGAGCCCGCCCCCGGGATCGCGCCTCCCACCAGCGGCCCGCGCACCCACGAGGTGGTCAGCGGCGACAGCCTCTACGAGATCGCCCGCGCCTACTACGGCGACGGCAGCAAGTGGAAGGCCATCAAGGACGCCAACCCCGAGAAGATCGGCCGCCGCAACCGGCTGTCGCTGGGCACCAAGCTGACCATCCCCTAGTGCACGCGCTCGGAAGTTCCCAGCCACCCCCACAAGCCACCCTCGCGTGCACTATGCGACCGCGCAGCGGTCGCCTGGGGGGCGCGCCGAAGGCGCGGTGGGGGGTGAGGCCCCCCGAAAAAGCCTGGTGCCCGTGTGCCGCGGAGCGGCATGTACGGTCGCTGGCGACCGTACGGCCGAAGTATCTGGCCGTCCAGCAGGGTGGGTAGATACTTCTGGGCACGGGCGCTAGCGCACAGCGCAGACCGGACGCTGCGCGGTCAGTAGCTGATCTTGCCTTCCTTCTTGAGGCGCTTCATGCGCTCGAGCCGGCGCTTGGACCCCTTGTGCCTGCTCTCCTTCCAGGCCCGCTTGTAGTAGTCCTCGGCGGTGCTGTACTCCCGCTTGCGGTAGTGGAAGCCCGCCAGCCGGTACAGGCTGGTGCCCCGGTACTCCGGGATGAGGTCGTAGCTCAGGTACAGGTTCATCTCCTGGATGGCCTGGTCCATGCGCCGGCTGCGTGAGTAGACCAGCGCGCGGTAGTAGTGCACACGCTCGTTGTCAGGCGCGTCCACGAGGATCTCCTCGCAGATCTCCTCGGACCTGCTGAAGCGCCGCAGGTAGATGTAGATGCGGGCCAGCACCAGGTTGTTGATCACGTTGTCGGGGTAGGTGCGGTAGCCCCGCAGCGAAGACCCCAGCGCTCGCTTGAGATCCCGCTCTTCGAGGTAGGTGAACACCAGCGCCAGCGTGGTGGGGGCGCTGACGAAGATGCCGTGGGTCTCCACGTACTTCATCTGGGCGATGCCCTCGGCCCGCTTGTCTTCGAAGTCGGGCAGCACCTTGCTGCTCAGGGTGACCACGGATCGCCAGTAGTTGTAGATACCATCGGCCAGCACCAGGTCCGGGAAGTCGGGGGCGGCTTCCTTGGCCCGCTCGATGGAGCGCAGGGCCTCGTAGGCCTTGGTGAGGGCTGACACGAAGTTGAGCTTGCGGGTCTCGTGGATGGCGTCCACCCCGATCACGCCGGTGAGCAGAAAGTTGTCCCAGGCGTCGTTGCCCGGCATGTCCACCGCTTCGTCCACCCTGCTGCGCGCCTCGCGCCACTGCAGCTCCCACTGCTGCTCGTAGTCGAAGTCGAAGTTCTCGAGCATCAGTGCCTGGTACACCAGACCCCGCCCCACCGGACCGATGGCCGACCTGGGCCACTTGCTGTCCATCAGGCCCCAGTGGTCCATCGCCCCCTTGTAGTCCCGCAGATAGACCGCCTCGAGCCCCTGCCGTGCGTCGTGCACGAACTCGGGCTCGAGCCCGAGCAGCTCGGCGCCGCGGTACACCACGTTGGGGTAGGGCCGGTTGGCCATCTCCATCAGGTCCTCGCGGGTGATGGGCGACGAGCTCTCTTCAGGGAGCCCCTCGATGGCTGGCACCGGGTTCCGGGTGACGGCGCTCTCTCCCAGGTCCTCCCGGGCCTGCTCCTCTTCGCTGGGCTCTCCCTCCGAGCCGCCGGAGCTGCGCGAGGTCTGCGCCCAGGCCTGGTGGGTGGGCCAGACCAGCAGCAGGCTGGCGGCGAACATGGCTCCTAGGGTGGACCTCATGGCGTTCCTCCGTGGAAATGACGCGCCCGCGACAGGGCGGCGTCCACGATCTCTTCTTCCAGTCGCACACCCATGAAGCGGTTGGCCTCCTGGATGCCGGTGGGGCTGGTCACGTTGATCTCCGTGAGCCGGCCGTCGATGACGTCGAGCCCGACGAAGACCATACCCCTGCGCTTCAATTCTGGTCCCACCGCGGCGCAGATGGCGCGATCCCGGTCGTCCAGCTCACAGGGCTCGGCTCGGGCCCCCACGTGCATGTTGCCGCGGTGATCCTGCTCGCCGGGCACGCGGTTCAGCCAGCCTCTCGGTTCGCCATCCACCAGGATGATGCGCTTGTCACCCTGGGCGATCCCGGGCAGGTAGCGTTGCACGAGGATGGCCCGCTGGCCTTGTTCTGTGAGCAGCTCCGCCAGGGCGTTCAGGTTCGGATCACCGCGCCCGGTGAGCACCACCCCGCGGCCCCCACAGCCATCCCAGGGCTTGAGCACGGCACGGCCCATGCGCTCCACTGTGAGGCGCACATGGGCCAGGTCGGAGCTGATCACCGTGTCGGGGCAGTGCTCGGGCCAGCGCAGCGCGTAGAGCTTCTCGTTGGCGAGCTTCAGCGCCACCGGATCGTTGATCACGGTGGTGTGCCGGGCAGCCAGGTCCAGCAGGTAGGTGGTGAACAGGTAGCCCAGATCGTAGGGGGGATCGCGACGCATCCACACCAGGTCACAGTCCGCCAGCGGCAGCTGACGTGGCTCGAGGGAGCGATGGCCGGGGGCCTGGTCCTGAAGCAGCAGATCCTGGGCGCGGGCCAGCACCCGGCCCTCCTCCAGGAAGAGATCCCTCGCTTCACACCAGGACACGGGCCAGCCGCGCCGCCAGCACTCGCGCATGAGCATCCAGGTGGAGTCGGTCTGCAAGTCGATACCCCACACGGGATCCATCACGAACAGGGAGCGCATCGCTTCTCCGATAGGGGGGCACTCGTCAGGATCTGAAGGGATAGCACACGACACTACTTCCCGATGCAGAAGCGGGAGAAGACCTCGTCCAGCACCTCTTCCCGCACGCCGCTGCCGCCCATGGCGTTCAGCCGCGACAGGGCCGCCAGGGTCTCCTCCGCGGCCACCGCCACCCCCGCCTCGCCGAGCAGGGCCTGGCAGGCCGCCGACAGCCCCTCGGCGGCCGCCAGCAGCAGCTGGCGCTGGCGCTGGCTGGCGATGACCGCGGCGCTCGCTCCAGGCTCTTCGCCAGCCAGCCCGGCTGCGATGGCTGCGCGCAGTGCGGGCAGACCGCTGCCATCCAGGGCGCAGGTGGACAGCAGCGCCTGGCCTCCGATGCGAGACACCGCGCCGAGCCGATCGGCGTGGTTTCCCACCACCACTCGGGGCCGGCCCTCGGTCCGCTCCAGCACCCGCTGGCTCTCGTGCAGCTCGGGGAGGTGGGCAGGCAGGACCACCACCACCAGGTCCACCTGGCCCATCAGCTCGTCGCGCAGGGACAGCCCTTCGCGCTCGAGCCCGCTCGCATCCAGGTTCTCGCCGGCGGTATCCATCAGGCAGATCGGGAGACCCTCCACGTCCACCTGGGCTTCCAGCAGGTCGCGGGTGGTGCCCGGCTCGGCGCTCACCAGGGCTCGGTGCTGATCCAGCAAGGCGTTGAACAAACTGCTCTTTCCAGCATTGACCGGACCCAGCAGCGCCACCCGCGCACCCTGCACCTGCACCCGGGCTCGCCGGAAGCTGCGGGCCACGCCCCTCAGCTCCACCTCGAGCTCGCGCAGGCGCGCGGCCAGGGCGCTGTCGTCCTGCACGCCCCCCAGCGGGTCCAGCTGATCGGGGAAGTCCAGCCGGGCCTCGAGCTCGGCGGCGCAGGCGAGCAGCCGCTCCTCCATGCCCTGCACCCAGGACCCAAGCTTGCCGCGCAGGCCGCTGGCGGCCGCCACCAGGCCCTGGGGAGAGCGGGCCTCGATGGCCTGCAGCACAGCCTCGGCTCGCAGCAGATCCAACCGACCATTCTGCCAGGCTCGCCTGGTGAATTCGCCGGGGAGGGCCGGCCGGGCCCCGGCGGCCACGCAGGCCGCCAGCAGCCGCTCCACCAGCAGCGGGTTGCCATGACAGGAGATCTCGGCGCTGTCCTCACCCGTGTAGGAGCGCGGCCCGGGCATCCAGGTCAGCAGACCCTGGTCCACCGGGCCGCTGGCATCGCGGATCGACACCAGCACCGCACGCCTGGCGGTGGGCAGGCCCCCGGGACGGGGGCAGACCTCGGCCAGGATCTGGCCCACAGCGGGCCCCGACAGCCGCACCACCGCGATGGCGCTGCGCCCCCAGGGCGTGGCGCAGGCGACGATGGTGTCCACGGCCTGGGGGATCCGCTGGCGGATCACCTCGGGATCAAGCCTCGGCAGTGGTTTCCGGCGCCGCTCCACCCCCATCGGGGAGGATGCGCACCTGCTTGTGGGAGCCATCTCCCACCGACTCGGTGACCACGCCTTCGTAGTCGGCCACCACCATGTGCACGATGCGCCGGGCGTAGCTGTTGAGCTCCTTGCGGATCAGCTCAGCCTCGCCGGTCTTCTTGACACGTCGGGCCACCCGGTGGGCCAGGCGCTCGATGTCCTGCTGGCGGGTGCGGTCGCGCTTCTCGTCCCTTCCGCGATCGTCGTCACGGCCACGATCCCGGTCACGCCCACGGTCGCGGTCGCGGTCGCGGTCGCGGTCGCGGCTGCGATGGTCTCCTCGGTCGCGGTCGCGTCCCCGACCACGGTCGCGGTCTCGATCGCGGCCACGGCCACGATCCCGGTCACGGTCTCGATCGCGGCCACGGCCACGATCCCGGTCACGCCCACGGTCGCGGTCGCGGTCGCGGTCGCGGTCATCGCGCCGATTGTCCGCCACGTCGATCTTGTAGCTGAAATCGGGGTTGGCCTTGCCCACCACCTCTTGCAGCAGGGTGTGAACGGCTTCCAGCGTGACACCCCGTCGGCCCACCAGGTGCCCACCACGCTCGGTGATCACCTTGAGCGTGATGGTGCCATCGAGGATCCGGGCCTGGACCTGGGCCTCGAAGTCCATCTTCTTCAGCAGCTCGGCCAGCCAGGCCCGCGCTGCCTCGGTGGCCTCGATGACGGCCGGATCGCTGGGCCACACGAAGACCTTGACAGTGTCCATGCCCTGGACGGCGCCGGTCTTGGCGCTCCGGAAATGGGAGATGTCGAGCTTGTGCTCCACCATGGAGGGCTCCAGGTCCAGGGCCTTGGCGCCCGCATGGATGGCCTCTACCAGGGAGTCACCCTCGCCGGTGACCGCATCGGGGTGGGGCAGTGCTGGGGTGTTGGTCGCTTCTTCCGTCATCGCTTTCTCCTCGCCTTCTTCTTCTTGGATTCCTTGGTACGCTCGACAACCGGAGCCTTCTCCGCCTCTTTGGAGGGCTTCTTCACGATGGGGTCGCCGTACTTCTTGCGGATGTAGAGCTGCTGCAGGATGGTCAGCACGCTGTTGATGGTGATGTAGAGGCACAGGCCTGAGGGCAGGCTGAACATGATGAAGATGAAGATGAGCGGCATGAGCCGGAACATCTTCTGCTGCATGGGATCCACGCCGGCCATGGGGGTCATCCACTGCTGACCCAGCATGAGCACGCCCACGAGGATGGGCAGCACGGCGAAGGGATCCTGGGCGGAGAGGTCTTGCCAGAGCAGGAACTCGCTGCGGTACAGATCGACGCTGTAGAGCAAGGTGGAGTAGAGCGCGAACCAGATGGGCATCTGGATGACCATGGGCAGGCAGCCGCTCATGGGGTTGACGCCGTGCTCCTTGAACAGGCGCATCTGCTCCTGGGCCTGCATCTCGCGATCGTCCTTGTACTTCTCCTTGAGCTCGGTCATGAGCGGCTGGATCTTCTTCATCTCCTGCTGGGAGCGGAAGGACTTCTGCGTGAGCGGGAAGAACACGCCCTTGACCAGCAGGGTGAGCACGATGATGGCCAGACCCCAGTTGCCCACGAAGCCGTGCACGCTCACCAGCAGCCAGTAGAGGATCTTGGCGAAGAAGCCGAAGAAACCGAACTGCACCGATTTTTCGAGATCGTGGCCCAGCTCCTTGAGCTGCGCGTGCCCCTTGGGCCCGGCGTAGAGCATGAACTCCAGCTCGCGGGATCCCCCGGGCGCCAGGGTCTCGCGGTCGGAGACCAGGAAGACCCCGCCGGCGTCTTCACCCAGGGCGCTCGCGGTGAGCTGACCCCACCCCTGCTCCAAGGGAACGAGGGCGGTGAGGAAATAGCGGCTGGCGATGCCCAGCCAGGAGACCTGGCCCGGGCGCAGCACGGGACCCTTCTTCAGATCGTCGAGATCGTCCTCCACCTCGAGATCGCCCACCACCACCGAGGCGGGACGGGCGAAGTTGGAGAAGCGCGTGTACTTGCCCTCGAAGGTGTCGCCCACCCCGACCCACAGGCGCCCGGACATGGGCTGCTCGGTGGTGTTGGAGAAGCGCACGCTGAAGCGGCCCTGGTAGGGCTCCGGGCCAGCGCGGTAGTGCTTGGTGATCTTGAGGCCGCTGGGAGCGACGCGCTCGAAGAGGGCCTCGGTGTCGCTGACGGAGACCTGCACGTAGTCGCCGTCCTGGAAGCCGGAGTCCATACCGCCGGCGAGGCCCAGCGTTGCATCGCTGGTGAGCAATCGCTCCGGCAGGACGCCACCGTTATAGGGCTTCCAGCCGCCCTCAGCCTCGCCCTTGACCTTGGCAAAGAGCCAGCTGTGCAGGGCATTCACGTCGTAGGGGCCGGGGTGCTGGGGGAGCTGCAGCTGACGGAGCACACCGCCACGGCTGCTCCACTCCGCTGTCCAGTCCGAGGAGACCAGCGGGTAGGTCTCCTCGGGCAGGCTGCCGGTGGCCACGGCTGCCGGGGCCGCCGGAGGGAGCTCGGGGCTGGCAGCGATCTGGCTCGTGGCGAGCTCGGTGGGGCCGGTGGACGGGAGGGGCGCTTCGGAGCCGGCCGCCACTTGTTCGCTGGCGCCATCCTGGGGAAGCACCATCTGGTCGGATCCACCCTGCGGAGCGATCCAGGCGGACCAGAGCCAGAAGACCGCGAGGCTCAGCACGATGGCCAGAATGGCTCTCTTCTCTGTGCCGTCGTTCTCGTTCACTTGGGATCCTCTCCCGCCGGTGCGGTCGATGCGCCTTGCTCGTCCAGCGCTTCTATCGCCCTGGGCGCTGGCGGCACGGGGTCGTAACCGCCTGGATGGAACGGGTGGCAGCGAAGGATGCGTCGGGCGCCCAGGAAAGTGCCGCGCAGGGCGCCGTGAATATGCAGCGCCTGGAGAGTGTAATCAGAACAGCTCGGATGGAAACGGCAAACTGGAGGCATCCAGGATCGAGTCAGGATCTGGTAGAGGCGAACCAGCGCCGTGAGGAGCCGCCTCATGGCCTCCTCCTGCCGATGCGCTGCAGCGCCTTCTCCACCTGCTCCTCCAGGCTGCGTGCGTCCGCTCGAGCCGCCGAGGGACGCGCGATGAAGACCAGGTCCCAGCAACCCGCCAGCTCGCGACGGTGACGCCGCATGGCCTCTCGCAGCCAGCGCTTGACCCGGTTCCGCACCACCGCGTTGCCCACCTTGCGGCTCACCGCCATGCCGAAGCGGCTCGCGGTGCTGGTGCCGGGCGCGAAGACCACCACCAGATGCGCGAAGCGCAGCCGCCGGCCCGTGGACTGGACGCGGCGGTAGTCGCGCGATGCGCGGAGCCGGAGGTGTCGGGGGAAGCCGTGCTGACCCGGAGCTAACGCCCCTTGGACGGTACCGTGACCACCAGACGCTGGCGGCCCTTGGTCCGACGACGGGCGATTATCTTCCGACCCCCGGCGGTCCTCATCCTGGCGCGGAAGCCGTGACAACGCTTACGCTTGATCCTGCTGGGCTGATAGGTCCTCTTACTCAAAGCTGCCTCCCGGGCCCGCCTCTGGAAGATTGCGGCTGCCGTGTTCGATGGTAGGGCAGCCTGCTGAAAGGGCGCTGCTACCGAGCGGCCGCCGTCATATCCCCGCGCTCGCCCGCGGTCAAGGCAGGCGCGGATCGACACCCCGCTCGACCGGGCAGGCAGCGCGAGCAGCAGCGCCCCTGAGGTCCACCACCCCTGGAGACACCTTGTCCCCATCTCCCCTTGCTGCTACCGTGGGCGGACGCCTCAACGAGCCTCCAGTTCCTTCTCCCTCCATCAGCCGACCGAATCCATTACCGTGGTTTCAAGGTTTATATTAGGTTCCCATGCAGGATCTCTGGAACCGCGTCCGCGACATCCTCGCCGAGCACATCAGTCCTAGCAATCTCGACGTGTGGCTGAGCGAGGTTCGCATCCTCAAGGTCCGGGACAGCGAGGTCCTGCTGGAGGTACCCAATCGCTTCCACCGCGACTGGATCATGGACAACTACCAGGACGCGATGAAGAAGGCCTTCAGCACGGTGCTGGGCGGCAATGTGGGCATCCGTATCAGCCTGCAGGCCGAGGAGAAGCCTGCTCCCATCGCGCCCGCCATCGAGCGCCCGGCGGACAGGCATCTCTCCCCCGACCGTGAGCCCGCGAGCGAGACAGCTCCCCTCGGGCCCGCCGGCTCCGACAACGGCCCGCTGGGCTGGCGAGGGCGGCCACACCCAGAGAAGACCTTCGACAATTTCGTGGTCGGCGCCTGCAACGAATTCGCCCACGGTGCCGCCCAGGCCGTAGCCGACTTCCCAGGGGGACAGTACAACCCCTTGTTCATGTACGGAGGCACCGGCCTGGGCAAGACCCACCTGCTGCACTCCATCGGCAACCGGATCCTCCACCAGGAGCCCTCTGCGCGCATCTGCTACGTCACCGCCGAGCAGTTCATGAACGAGATGATCACGGCCATCCGCTACAAGCGCACCCAGGAATTCCGCGAGCGCTACCGCAGCCGCTCCGATGCCCTGCTCATCGATGACATCCAGTTTCTTGGCGGCAAGCGAGGCACCCAGGAAGAGTTCTTCCACACCTTCGAGGCCTTGCAGAACGCCGGCCGCCAGATCGTCATGACGGCCGATATGCTGCCTCGAGACATCGAAGGCCTCGAAGAGCGCCTGCGCACCCGTTTCTCGGGCGGTCTCGAGGTGGACCTGCAGCCCCCCGACCTGGAGACCATGCTGGCCATTCTGCACAAGAAGGCCGAAGAGCTGGGCCTGCTGGTGCCCGGCGACGCGGCCCTGTTCATCGCGGGCGGGGTCAGGGGCAACATCCGCGAGCTCGAAGGCGCGCTCAAGCGGCTGGCGGCCATCACCGCCATGTACGGCGAGCCGATCACCCTCGAGACGACCCGCAAGCGGCTGGCGCACCTGATCGTACCCGAAAACCCCATCATCACGCCCGACCAGATCATCAAGACCGTCGCTCGAATGCACAACGTCAAGACAGCCGACGTCCTGGGCCCGTCCCACCAGAAGCGCCTGGTCCGGCCCCGCCACATCGCCATCTTCCTGATCCGCGAGCGCACCAACCTGTCCTTCCCCGACATCGGACGCGCCGTGGGTGGTCGCGACTCCTCCACCGTCCAGTACGCCTACCGGCGCATCAAGAAGCTGCGGGAGAAAGATCCGGACATGCAGGCCATCATCGAGCTGCTCGAAAAAAACCTGCATGCCTGATCCTGCCCTTCACGGTCCGAGCTGTGGAATTCCCGATGGAATTCCCTGTGGAATGACCGGTGAATTCCCTGTGGACCGACCTGTGGAACACCCAGCCCCACCGGCTCCAACCTCAAACCTCCCATGGATCCAGGTCTGTATCGGGAGCCGCTTCCACTGGTTTCCCAGATCAGAGAATACCTTTCAAGCCTGATATCGGGATTTTCCACTTTTCCATCAGGCATACTGTGTTCTACTAGCAATTGAACAACAGGATCTTCTTCTTATTGAAGTGACGAAGGCTGGCTGCCAGTCCGCTGCTACCAGTGGCCGCAGGGCCCCCTGCGCGGCTATGAAGCAACGAAACACAGGGAGCGAATCCATGGACCTGTACATCACGCAAGAGGAACTCGCGCGCGCCCTCGGCGCAGTGCAGGGTGTGGTGGAGCGACGCAGCAACCACCAGGTCCTGGCTCACGCGCTGCTCACCGCGCGGGATGGCCAGCTGCAGGTGATGGCCACCGACACCGAGCTCACCGTCGTGCACCGCTACCCCGCTGAGGTGGCGGATCATGGCAGCGTCTCGGTCAACGCGGCGCACCTGTTCCAGGTGGCCAGGAACCTGCCCGATCGCGCCGTGCATCTGGTGGGCGAAGCCAACCACGCGCTGGTGGTGGACGCCCCTCCGGCCCACTTCCGGCTGGTGGGCCTGCCGCCAGACGAGTACCCCCCGCTGCCATCCTTCGAGTCCGCCGCCAGCATGGTGGTCAAGGCCGAAGACCTGCGGCGGATCATCGACCGCACCGTCTTCGCCATCCCAACCGACGACCAACGCTATGGCCTCAACGGTGGGCACCTCGAGAGCGTGGAGGACCTCGAGGGCACGCCCGTCGCACGGCTGGTGACCACCGACGGAAGCCGCCTGTGCTACTCCGGCGCTCCGTTCCAGGGTGAGTTCGGCATGGGTCATCACATGCTGGTACCTCGCAAGGCCCTGCTCGAGGTCCGCCGCATGTTGGAGCAACCCGAAGCCGAGGTGGCGATCGCCTTCGGCGATCGGGCGGCCACCTTCACCGTGGGCAGCTCCATGCTGCATACCCGCCTGGTGGACGGTGAATTCCCCGCCTACCGCTCCGTTCTTCCGCAGAACTACCTGCGGCGTGCCGTGGTCAACCGGGGCGCCTTCCGCGACGCTCTGCGGCGCGTGGCCCTCGAGGCCATCGACCAGGCCAGCACCATCCGCATGAGCTTCGGGTCCGATGAGGTCCTTGTCACCTCCCGCGGCATCGACCACGGTGAGGCAAAGCACCCGGTAGCCGTGGCCTTCGAAGGGGAGCCCATCGAGATGGGCTTCAACGTCCGCTACTTCCTCGAGGTGGTCAACTGCCTCGAAGACGACGAGCTGGTGCTGGAGATGGGCGAGCCCTTGTCGCCTTGCATGGTGCGCTCGCCTTCCGACGAAGCCTCCCTCTTCATCATCATGCCCATCCGGCTCGACTAGGAGCCTGTAGTGCATACCTCATCCGCTGCGCGGCCCGATCCGATGGCGCCTGCGGGCCCGGCTTTCATCGCCCACATTGACGTGCTGAAAGCACGCCTTCAGCCGACGATACTGCGCCGGACCCCCATCCGCGGTCGCCTCGAGCCGCTCGCCAGGATTCGGCACCGGCGTCACGGATCCCTGCGTTCGCAGGGTCCGCGCCGCCTATGCCCTACAGGCTCCTAGGAGCCCTCCAGCGCTGGGAGCCAGCAGCCGAATGCTTCTCCACGAGCTGGCGGTCAAGGACTGGCGCAACGCCGAGCAGGTCGAGCTGGACCTGGACAGCCCCCTGGTGGTGCTGTGGGGGCCCAACGGTGCGGGCAAGACCAACCTGCTGGAAGCCATCGGCGTCCTGGCCACCCTCAAGAGCTTCCGCGCCACCGCCTGGGAACAGGTGCTGCGCTGGGGGACCAGCAGCTGTTCGGTGCGGGGCCGGTCCTCCAGCCAGCTGGGGAGTGCCCAGCTGCAGGTGAGGGTGCAGCCTGCCGAGTCACGGAACCTGCAGCGGCTGGCCTTCATGGACGGCACGCCGGTGCGCGAACCTGGGCGCTACTTCGACAACCTGCGAGCGGTGACCTTCGTGCCCGATGATGTGCAGGTGGTCAGGGGGAGCCCCGAGAACCGGCGGCGCTTTCTGGACAGGGCGGCCTTCAACGCCTGGCCTCAGCACCTGGAGAACGCGCGCCTGTTCCGCCGGGCGCTGCTCCAGAAGGGAGCCCTGCTCAAGTCGGGACGGGCCCGCCTGGACGAGCTGGACGCCTGGGATGAGCGCCTGGCCCACGCCGGGGTCCAGCTGGTGTTGGGACGCCTCAAGCTGGTCCAGGCGCTGCGCGAGCCCCTGCAGCGGATCCACGAACAGCTCGCAGCAGGTGCCAGCGCCAGCTTCGAGTATCGCAGCGTTCTACTTGAGGGATCCGAGGACTCCGCGGATCCCGGGCGCATGCGCCAGCGCTACCTCGAGCGGCTCGCCGCGGTGCGCAGCGAGGAGCTGCTGCGGCGCAGCCACCTGGTGGGCCCACAGCGGGACGATGTGATCTTCTTCCTGGGCTCCCAGCAGGGCGCCGCACGGGCCGCTCGGCGCTACGGCTCGCAGGGCCAGGTGCGCACACTCGCCCTGGCCTTGAAGCTAGCCGAGCTCGCGGTGGCCGGTTCCTCGGGCGACCCTCCCGTGTTGCTGGTGGACGATCTCTCCTCGGAGCTGGACCGGCACCGGCTCGCGCGCCTGGTGGCCTTGATCGAGGATCTGGACAGCCAGGTGGTGGTCACCACCACGGATCCCGGCCCCATCATGGCTTGCTCCGAGCGCGGTGGTCGGGCGGTCGAGATCCGCTCTGGCACAGTGGCATCCGTGGTTTCCGGCGGTTAGGGGGCATTGTTCCAGACCCTGCCCGCAGGGTGGCATGCACCTCCCAGGACGACTCCGGGAGGACCTGCCCGGCGGCGCGGTGGAGTGGCCCCAGATGGCAACACAGGAAAGCCCTCAGAGTTCCTATGACGCGTCGAGCATTCAAGTGCTCGAAGGCCTCGAAGCGGTGCGCAAGCGCCCCGCCATGTACATCGGCGATACCGGCACGCGAGGCCTGCACCACCTGGTGAACGAGGTGGTCGACAACGCCATCGACGAAGCCCTCGCCGGGCACTGCGATCGCGCGGTGGTCATCATCAACCGCGACGGCTCCTGCACCGTCACCGACAACGGGCGCGGTATCCCCGTCGACATGCACCCCACCGAAGGCCGCCCGGCGGCTGAGGTGGTCATGACCACCCTGCACGCGGGCGGCAAGTTCTCCGACAGCTCCTACAAGGTGTCCGGCGGGCTGCACGGCGTCGGGGTCAGCTGCGTCAACGCCCTGTCTACCTGGTTGCAGGTGGACATCTACCGCGGAGGTTTCCACTGGCGACAGCGCTACAGGCGCGGCATCCCCAGCTACAAGCTGCGCAAGCTAAGGCCCACCGAGCGCCGTGGCACCTGGGTCACCTTCCTGCCCGACCCCGACATCTTCGAGGAGACCATCGAGTTCTCCGCCGACCGCCTGGCCACCAGGCTGCGTGAGCTGGCCTTCCTCAACCCGGGTGTCACCATCATCCTGGAAGACAAGCGCGACGGCGCCGAGCACACCTGGTGCTACGAGGGCGGGCTGGTCTCCTTCGTCGAGCACCTCAACCGCGAGCGCGAGCCGCTTCATCCCAAGCCCATCTTCATCCGAG
This sequence comes from uncultured Enterobacterales bacterium, assembly GCA_964512185.1. Classification (GTDB taxonomy): domain Bacteria; phylum Myxococcota_A; class UBA796; order UBA796; family JAFGLY01; genus CAZEJJ01. Next base: position 50,092 of record CAZEJJ010000016.1, read on the forward strand.
CCGAGCGCGAAGAGGTAGAGGTGGCCGTCGCCCTGCAGTGGACCAGCACCTTCTCCGAGCTGCTGCACAGCTTCGCCAACAACATCAACACCATCGAAGGCGGCACCCACGTCTCGGGCCTCAAGGCTGCGCTCACCCGCACCGTCAACGCCTACGCGGCTCAAGAAGGCCTGCTCAAGGAGCTCAAGGGCGACTCCATCTCGGGTGAAGACATCCGCGAGGGCCTCACCGCCGTCCTGTCCGTGAAGATCCGCGAGCCCCAGTTCGAAGGTCAGACCAAGACCAAGCTAGGCAACTCCGAGGTCAAGGGTCTCACCGAGAGCGTCACCAACGCACAGCTGGGTATCTACTTCAGAGAAAACCCTTCGGTGGCCAAGGGCATCATCAAGCGCTCCATCGACGCCGCCCGGGTGCGCGCGGCGGCCCGCAAGGCCCGCGATCTCGCCCGTCGCAAGAGCCTGCTCGAAGGCAGCAACCTGCCCGGCAAGCTGGCGGACTGCCAGGAGCGAGACCCCGCCCTGTGCGAGCTCTACCTGGTGGAGGGCGACTCCGCGGGAGGCTCGGCCAAGCAGGGCCGTGATCGCCGCACCCAGGCCATCCTTCCCCTGCGCGGCAAGATCATCAACGTCGAAAAGGCCCGCCTCGATCGCATGCTCTCAAACAACGAGGTGCGCACCATCATCTCGGCGCTGGGTTCGGGCATCGGGGCCGAATTCGACCTGGAGAAGCTGCGCTACCACCGCATCATCATCATGACCGACGCCGACGTGGACGGCTCCCACATCCGCACCCTGCTGCTCACCTTCTTCTACCGCCAGATGCCAGACCTGGTCACCCAGGGCCACCTGTACATCGCCCAGCCGCCTCTCTACAGGGTCAAGCGCGGCAAGAAGGAGCGCTATCTCAAAGACGCCGCCGAGCTGGAGTCCTTCCTGGTGAACTCGGGGCTCGGCTCCCTCAAGCTGCACAGCGCCGCGGGAGAGCTCAAGGGCGAAGACCTCTCCCAGGCCGTGCGCGTGCTCAACCGCTACGCCTCTCGCCTGCGGCTGCACGAGCGGCTCGTGGATCCCGAGGTGCTCGACGTGTGGTTCCTCTCGGGCGGGCTCGACGACCTCCAGGACAGCGAAGCTCTGGAGCAGCGCGGTCAGCGGCTGGTGTCCAACATCCAAGCCCGGCTTCCCGAGTTCACACGCCCCGCGGTGGAGTTGGACTCCGATCCCATGAGCGGCGAGCAGCACCTGGTGCTGACCGGTCTGCGACAGGGAGAGCAGCGCAGCGCGATCCTGGGCGGCTCCGCGCTGGGCGACATCGAGCAATTCCGTCACCTTCAGCGCCTGCTGGGCCAGCACCTGCCCCTGCCCGTCCGCATCGGCGACGCCGAACCCATCCTCACCTGGTGGGCGCTGCAGCAGGAGCTGATGCGTGCCGTCACCCGCGGCTACGACATCCAGCGCTACAAGGGTCTGGGGGAGATGAACCCCGACCAGCTCTGGGAGACCACCATGGATCCGGAGCGCCGCACCCTGGTGCGGGTCTCGGTCGAAAACCAGATCGACGCCGACGAGGTCTTCTCGGTGCTCATGGGCGACGCCGTGGAACCGCGCCGCCAGTTCATCGAGCGCAACGCCCTCAACGTCCGCAATCTGGACATCTGAACCGCTCCTCATGGTAGACCTCGAACGGCTGCTCGCCGCCCGGTTGCTCTTCGTCACGGGCAAGGGGGGGACGGGAAAGACCACCCTGGCGCTGGCCTTCGGTCAGGCCATGGCCGGCCGCGGACGCAGCGTGATCGTGGTGGAGGTGGACAACCACAGCCCCTCTTTCACCGACTACTACGGCACGGTCCCAGCCTACGAACCCGTGGGGGTGGCTCCTGGGCTGGCGGTGGCCAACATCACCTGGATGGAAGCCCTGGTGGAGTGGCTGGGGCGCTTCGTGCCGGTGCAGCGCGTGGTGCGGCTCATCCTGGGCAACCGCATGGTGAGCATCTTCCTCGACGTCACCCCCGGCTCACGCGAGGTGGTCATCTTCGGCAGGCTGGTGCACCTGCTCGAGAGCTTCGACACCGTCGTGGTGGACATGCCCGCCTCGGGCCACGCCGTGTCCTTCTTCAAGGTCTTCTTCAAGTCCGCCCACCTGTTCCCTGCCGGGCCGGTGCGTCGCAGCATCGACCAGGCCCACGACACCCTCGTGGATCCCGACACCCACGTGGTGCTGGCCTCGCTGCCAGAAGAGATGGTGGTCAACGAGACCATCGAGACCTGGGAGAAGCTGCGGGAGTTCTCGCCGCGCCTCTCCTTGCCCCTCGTGCTGCTCAACCAGGGCATGGTGCCCAGCATGAGCCAGGCCGAGCGCTCGCTGCTGGAGCGCTTGGCGGCGGACACCGGCCACGGCTCCGGCCAGGCCACCGATTGTCTCGAGGCCGAGCTCGTCCGGGCGGGTCACTGGGAGGCTGATCGCGAACGTGACACCGGCCTGGCCATCGCCCGGCTGGGGGAAGAGACGGGCATGGAGCTCCTCGTCGCGCCCCTGATGGGAGCGGCGGGCTCCCCCTCTGCGCGCGTCCAGCGTATGCAGGCCCTGCTGTTGCGGGCCGCTGGGCAGCGAGCCCGCCGTGGAGCCAGCTCTTGAGCTCCACCGAGACCCCCGCCCAGTCCTCCCCCCCGAGGGCACCCGCCGGCAGCATCGAGGCCTTGATCCGCGAGCGCGCCATCATCGTCTGTGTGGGCTCTGGGGGTGTGGGCAAGACCACCAGCGCCGCCGCCATCGGCCTCGAAGCCGCCATGCGCGGACGTCGCGTGCTCGTGCTCACCATCGATCCAGCGCGGCGCCTGGCCAACGCGTTGGGCCTGCCCTCCTTCGGCAACGAAGAGCGCCGCATCGAGCTTCCAGATGCCGCTCCCGGCGGCGAGCTGCATGCGGTCATGCTGGACACGCGGGCCACCTTCGACGGCGTGGTCAACCGGCTCTCCCCCGACGACGACACCCGGGAGCGCATCCTCAACAACCGCATCTACCGGGTCATCGCCGACAATTTCGCGGGCAGCCAGGAGTACATGGCCACCGAGCGGCTCTACGATGTGCACGCCTCGGGGCGCTACGATCTGATCGTGCTCGACACACCTCCGGTCAAGAACGCCCTGGACTTCATCGAGGCGCCCGGTCGCCTGGCGCGTTTTCTGGACCGGCAGATCATGCGCTGGTTCCTCACCCCCTATGACGAGAAGCGCGTCTTTGGTCGTGTCCTCGTGGGCACTTCGGGGGTGGTCTTCCGCCTGATCGGGATGATCTTCGGCCGCGAGTTTCTCGACGAGCTGTCCGCCTTCTTCATCGCTTTCCGAGAGCTGATCGACGGCTTTCACCAGCGCCACGAGGCCGTGCAGGCGCTGTTCGCCGATCCTGGCACCGCCTTCGTCGTGATCTCCGCTCCCAACGACGCCTCGGTAGAGGTGGCCCGCTTCTTCTGTGACGAGCTGCGGGCACGGGGCCTGCCCCTCGAAGGCTTCGTGGTCAACCAGATCCATCGCTGCTCCGCCGTGGCGCTCTCCGCCCGGGAGCTGATGGGTGCCCGCGCCGAGCGGCTGGCGCAGGATCTCCCACCTTTCACAGCCGCCTCTCTGCTGGCTCGCCTCGAAGCCGCCCACCGCCGCCTGCGTGCCGTGTCACAGGAAGAGCAGCCCTTCCTCGAACAGGTCCACGCCCTGGCCGACAGGCCTCCCAGCCAGGAACCAGCGGTGGAGCCCGGCGCCATCTTCGTGCGGGAGGTCCCCCTGCTCGACCAACCCATCCGCGACATGTCGGGTCTGCTGGCCCTGGATCGGCACCTGTTCTCAAGGCGAGCACAGGGCTGAGGCGCTATCATGGGCCCGATTCACGGACTTCAGGAGTCGTCAGTGTCAGCTCTCTCCAGCAGGTCGCGACCCTCCCTGTCTGGCTTCATCGCTACGCTCGCGCTGCTGCTGGCGACCGTGCCGACCCCGGCTGCTGCCCAGGCCCTCGACCCCATGAACCGCGTGCACCTCGGGGTGTCCCTCGTAGAGGGGCCGAGCTCCTTCGGTGTCACGGGTGGGCTCGACTCCAGGCTCACCAAGCTGGTCTTCGTCGATGCAGGTGGCTTCATCTCGCCCCAGCCTCTGCCCTCCGATGCCCTCGAAAGCGGCACCCCCGAGACCGAGGCCATGCGCTTGCGCCACGGCATCTTCATCGCTCCTGGTGTTCGCATCCCCCATGTGCAGCCGCGGGCTTTCAGCTTCGATGTCCTGCCCCGGGGCGGCGCGGCTGCGGTGTGGGTGGCCGACCTGGCCAGCGACGATCAGGACTACCGCTTCTCCAACGAGGTGGCCGGCTTCGTGGGCGGTGATCTCAACCTGCAGCGCAACCGCCTGGGCCTGCGCTTGAGCTACCGCCTGCTGTTCTTCGCTCCCTTCATCAACGCCGAGCGGGCCAACGTACCCATGAACACCCCCCTGGCCTCCCTCGAAGCCCAGTACCAGTTCGGGGGCCAGCAGCGCCGATGATCCCCCCTGCCCCCATCTTGGCAGCTCTCCAGCCCTGCAGCCTGCTGCAGGGCTGGCAGGTGACTGCGGGTCCCCGAGCGGGGCGCTGGCGCACCCTCGCGGCGCGCAGGCTGCCCCTGGCCCTGGCGGCCCTGGGCCTGACCAGCTGCGGCGCCGAACGGCATGCCGGCTTGCTGCCCACCGTGGTGAGCGTGGTCACCCGCATGGAACCCCGCGGCTACCTGAGCCTGCTGGTGGATCTCAACGCCCCTCGCCAGCGCCCCACCCTGCGGGTGGCTCCCGGCCTGGTGGCCTACGACGGGCAGAACCTCGTGGAGGTGCAGCCCATCGCCCGCATCGATGAGGATCTGGGTCCCACCTGGGAGCTGCTGGTGAGTGACCTGCAGAGCGGTGATGAGCGGCTCCTCCCCGTGGCTCGTGGAGCCGAGGTGCACGGAGGGCTGGAGGTGGTGCACCTGCTGGAGCGCAGCGTCGTGATGCGCAACCAGGCGGCTGATGGCAGCAGCCAGTGGCGCGAGGTGGATCTGTCCGGAGGGGGTCAGAAGACCCTCGCGGAGGCAGAAGGCACCAGCCGTTTCGAGTGCTACGGGCCCGACCGGGGCTTCACCATCTACCTGGATGGACAGCGGCTCATGCTGGCGCTGCCCCACGGCAACTCCGAAGAAGCGCTGCCCCTGCTGGACCAGGTGGCCGGTGTGGTGTCGGTCAACTGGGTGGCCGAGAGCATGTTCCCCACCTTCGTCGACCAGGCGCTCGACGGGCGCTTCAAGATGGCGGGCTCCCTCCAGGCCATGGCCCGGGAGTCCACCGTGGACGGCGACCTGCGGGAGTGGGCCCAGGACGTGGCCCTGGGAGTGGGCTCAGCTGCTCACGTGCAGGAGGGACTGGAGGCCTGGGACAACGAGCGCGATGCCAGCTTCGCGGTGGCCGCGCGGCTCGCTCCCTACGAGCTCTGCGCTGCTATCCGCGTCCGCGATGACGATCTGCTGCCCGGGCAGGACATCATCGAGGTGGAGACCAACCTCGAGCGCTGGCAGCTGGAGGTCCCCGCCGAGCCCACAGAGCTGTCGGTGCGCGGATTGCACGCGGCCTTCACCGACCAGGCCAGCTTCGGAGTGGGCGTCGAGCTGTGCCTGCACCCACAGGTGTGGGAGACCCGCGATGGCCACGTGCCGTTCAGGGTGATCTACCGGGACGTGGACGAGGACGAGGGCGTCACCATCATCGCGTCAGCACCGGACATCCCCTGGCCCGCGCTGGCGGGCGTGCGCCTGCCGAGGCGCGGGCGCGAGGGCACGCTGCCACACCGCGACGAGTAGGGGGGATCGGGTCAGGTGGGGATGGGGCCGTGGGGTGCCAGCGCCAGGACCAGCACCGCGGCGATGGCGTAGGAGACCACCGTGAGCAGGATGTGCTTGTCGCGCACCAGGATCTCGTCGGGCGCGGCCCCGTCTCCCCGATCCACCAGGTAGATGTAGCGGAACACGCCGTAGAGCACGAAGGGCATGGTGACCAGCATCCAGGGCGTTGGGGAGCCGAGCACCGTGTACAGCGCGTAGCTGATGACCGTTCCGCTGGAGGTGATGGACTGGAATTCCCGGATCATGCTCGGGCGGTAGCTGGCCAGGGAGGGCCGCACCTCGGCCAGCTCCTCGGTGTCGGGATCGTCTCCGTCCGAGATGAGTGCGATCTCACCGCGACGCTTGTTGAAGCCCAGGAACAGCGCCAGGAAGGCGGCACAGAGCAGCAACCAGGGGCTGATGATCACGTCGATGGCCACCGCGCCCGCCACCGCGCGCCACAGGAAGCCCGCCGTGATCATCATCACGTCCAGGATCACCACGTGCTTGAAGAAGTAGGAGTAGCTGGTGGTGGTAAGGAAGTAGGCCAGGGTGACCAGCAGGAACTCCCAGCCCAGGGCGCAGGCACAGAGCAGGCCGAGGGCGCCGGCTATGACGGCCTCGATGGCGGCGGTACGCACGGGGAGGGCGCCGCTGGCCACCGGCCGCCTGCGCTTGGTGGGGTGGCGGCGATCCGCTTCGCGGTCGTGGATGTCGTTGAACAGGTAGCCCATGCTGGCCACCAGGCAGAAGGCGGCGAAACCCGCGAGGACCTGACCCCAGGCCACCACGGAGGTGAACTCGTAGGAGAAGATCAGGGCCGCGAAGAGCAGGCCGTTCTTGGTCCACTGCTTGGGGCGCAGGGCCTTGACCGCCGGGCCGATGGGCAGGCGGGTGCTCTGCAGGGAGCGATCGGGTGTGGATGAGACTTCGTTCGTGGTCAAACCAGGGGCCTCTTGTGCTGGGCCAGGGAGCGACATGAGCTTTCCCGAGGGCTGCTAGGGTTCTTTGGGTTCCATCACCTGCTGACCCAGCACCACGGTGCGGGTCTCGCCGGGATCGAGCTGCACCGACAGCTCGATGGACTTCAACTGCTCGTGCTCTACCCGCAGCTGGTGCTCGCTGCCCGGTTCGAGCTCCAGCTCGTAAGCGGGGCCACCCTGCTGCTCGCGCCCATCCAGGAGCAGGCGTGCCCCTGCGGGGACCGACAGCTGCAGGGTGCCGGGACCCGAAGGCGCCGGAGCCGCCAGCTCGGGGTCGCTGAGCGCGGAGGAGACCACGAAGCCCACCAGGCAGCCCAGAAGCAGGCCCAGGATCAGGGTGAACAGGGCGCCGGCCAGGTAGGCCAGGTGGCTGCGCAGGGGGATGCGCCCGGGCTGGGTCGGCGCGACCGGGGTCTGCACCGGGGCTGCGGGGACGGGGGCCCTTGTTGAGCGCCGCGGAGGGGGCGCGCTGATGGGTGGAGCCGGGCCCGGGCGCTCCGCAGGGGGTGGGTAGCTGCGCTGGGTGGGTGGGGCTGGTGGCTGGTGGTAGCGCTCGGCGGCGGGTGGCGGCCTGGGCGCGACCCGGGGAGCTTCTTCGGAGGCAAGGTCCAGATCGTCTATGACGGGCTCACCCGCCACGGTGGGGCGTTCCAGATCGGCCCGCGCCAGGGTGGGGCGGTCCAGGAAGGCGGAATCCTGTTCCTCGGCCGTGATCCCGAAGGCGGGGGCCGCGGCGGGATCTTCCACGGGTTCGGCGGGGAAGCTGTATGCGGGCTTGCGCTTGATCTGTGTGTCCAGCTCCCCCATGTCTCCGCCGTCGAGCAGCGGGTTGGCGCGGATCAGCGTCGCGGCCTCGGACAGCCCCACCTGGCCGCCGAAGCTGCCGACGGCGTTGGGGTCCGGGATGCGCCGGAGCATGGTGGCGGCTTCGTGGATGGAGGCCGCGGGGGAGGGCGCCGCCGTGGGGCGTGGAGCCTTCGGCTTGAAGGGCGACACCCGGCTCAGGGGGTTCTCCTTCACCACCGTCGGCAGGATGTCCTCGTCGAAGTCGTCTATGGGAGGCGGCGCGTTGGCGGCGAGCCCGCCCGTGGGGCGATCCAGCGGACGGGTGGGAGCGTCGGTTCGCTGCGCCTTGTTCCGCCGGGCCTTCTGTTCGGGGAACAAGCCCTTGAGGAAGGCCGCCAGGGTGGACTGGGTGAAGATGAACTCGGACTCGTGGAAGAAGCGGTCCAGCTCTTCCTTGAACGCCGTGGGCGTGGGGTAGCGTTCCTTGGGATCCAGGGTGAGGGCCCGCGAGATGACATCGTCCAGCTGGGGTGGGATGTCCATGTTCACGAAGGAAGCGGGCTCGAAGCTGCTGCTTCGGACCGCTTCGAGCGTGGCCATGTCGGTGTCCTTGCGGAAGGGGTGGTCCCCCACCAGCATCTCGTAGAAGACGATGCCCAGGCTGAACAGATCGCTCTGTTGGGAGGCGGTGCGGCCGTCAGCCTGCTCGGGGGTGAGGTAGTCGAAGCGGCCCTTGACCACCCCGTCAACGGTCTCCAGGGCCTTGATGCTGGCCTTGGACATCCCGAAGTCGGTGATCTTCACCTCACCCTGCTTGCTGATCAGGATGTTGGACGGTGAGATGTCGCGGTGCACGATGTCGAGGGGCACCGGGCGTCCGTCGCGCATCACCTGGCGGTTGTGGGCGTACTCGAGGCCCTTGAGCACCTCGATGCAGATGAAGACCGCGTGAGGCACCGGCAGGGTGATGCCCTTTTCCAGGCAGCGCTTCATCACCTTGCCCAGGTCGTGCCCGGACACGAATTCCATGGCGATGAAGTAGTGGTCGTCGATGTTCCCCAGGTCGAGGATCTGCACGATGTTGGCGTGGGACAGCAGGCCCGCCACCTTGGCTTCGTCCACCAGCAGATCGACGAATTCGGGGTTGCGGGACAGGCCGGGCAGGATCCGCTTGATGGCGAAGGTGCGGTGGAAGCCACCGATGCCATCCAGACGCGCCTTGAAGATCTCCGCCATGCCCCCGGAAGCGATGCGCTCCAGGATACGGTACTTGCCGAAAGAGGCGGGTGCCGGCTGGGTCATGGTGTGCTTGCCGCCCTGCGCCCCGGCCAGGAAACGGACCTGGCCGGGCGAGCGGCAAGCTTAGCGCATTCCTCGACAAGCGGCCGCCATGCGACGGAAAGGTCTCGGCAGCGCTGGGGCAGTGGTGTCGCAGTCCTGGTGAACCTGTGCCCCGGTGGTGCCGTGTACCAGGGCATTCTGTCTGTGGAAAAAACTATGGAAGAGTGATGGAATCGGCTGTGGAAAGTGCCCCCGACCGGCCGAGAGTGCTATCCCCTGTGGGCTGGGTGGCGAGCGCGTCGGGCCGTGGCGGTGAAAGCGCTGCAGGTTGGCCCGGGTCTTGCTACTCTCAGGTACAGACCCCCTCCTGGAGGCGTGGCTCATGTTCCCGGCCCGCAGTCGTAAAGGTCAGAGCACCACCGAGTACATGCTCCTGATCGCCGTGATCATCATCGCCATCGTCGCGGCCGCCTATGTGTTCATCGATCCCTTCCAGGAAGGCGTGCACAACCTGGCACTCGACATCTCTGAGATCCTCGACACCGGCGAGGTCGTTGGCACCGGCTCAGCCAGGAATTGACCATGCGTCCACTGCTGTCCCGTCGTCGTCGCCAAGGCCAGACCATGGTGGAGTACGTCCTGGTGGTCGCCGTCATCGGAGTGGCGCTGGCGGTGGGATTCATCGCCTTCGGCGAGACGGCGCGCGGAGTCTTCGACAACGTCCGGCGCACTGTCCAGATGCCCTACCCGTAGCGGGAGGGGCATGTCCTTCCTCTCCACCCTCACCCCCGCCGATGCCATGGTGGCGGGCTTGCTGTGCGTGGCGGTGTACACCGACCTGCGCAGCCGCAAGGTGCCCAATGTGCTCACCTTCGGCACCATGGCGGCGGCGCTGGTGGTGCACCCGGTGGTGGCCTGCTCGCGGGCTGGCCTCGAGGGTCTCTTCCCTGCTGTACTGGTGGTGCTGGCGGGCATCGGCGTCGCCTTCGTGCCTGGCTTCATCATGTGGAACCTGGGTGGCGCCATGAAGGCTGGCGACGCCAAGCTGCTCATGGCCATGGGCGCCATCCTGGGCCCCTTCGACGTCCTGCGCGTCTTCCTCACCACACTGCTGGTGGAGATCCCCATCGGCATCGTGCAGCTGGTGCGCGCGGGCAAGCTGCGCTCCTTCTTCTCCGTGATCAAGGCGGGGGTCACCCGTCGCGATGATGGACCGAAGCCCCTGGTGGCCCCCTTCGCCGGGGTGATCGCCATCGGCTACCTGGTCTCCCGGATCTTCCCCCAGCTCTTCGGGTTCTGGTCATGACAACGATCTCCAGCCGTCCTTCGCTGCCTCCCCTCACCCTGCTGCGCGCCTCCACGTCCCGCCGCGGCCAGAGCATGGTGGAGTACGTCCTGGTTGTCTCGGTGCTGGCCATCGCCATGGTGGCGGCGGGCTACGCCTTCCTGGGTCCTTTCTGGGAGGGCTACGAGGGCATGACTGAGGACGCCGGCACCGTGTTGCAGTCCGGCACTCGCGATGGCTCCAACAACCGGCGCTAGCACTCCCGCTGGTCGCCTGGGCCCCCCTGTCAGCTACGAATCGAATTATTGACCGTTCAAGGCATGTTCACAGCCGAAGCGATGACCTCTCTCCCTTGGTGTGAGCCGCCCAGCTCGCGGCGCGGCTGTCTTATGGTCGCTCGGCTCTGGTATTCTCTGTCGTCGGGCGCGGGCCCTGGTTCCGGTGGCCTCGCCCCTCCGATCCGGCTTCTCAGCCGGAGTCCTGGAAATTTTGCCCAGCGGGAGGTTCCTTGAAGAACCCGCGCGCACTCATCGTTGCCCTGATCGTCGCTATGATCGCCTCGCTAGCCCAGTGGCGCTACGTGGCCAAGCGCGAGAAGGAGCTCCTCTGGCAGTCCGAGCCCCTGCCCACCCTGGTGGCGGTGCGCAACATCCCGGCGCACTTCAAGCTCGACGAGACCATGGTCCAGGTCATCGATGTGCCCCGAAAGTGGCGCCAGCCCAAGGCCCTGTCCTCTGTCGAGGACATCCTGGGGCAGATCACCGCCGATCCCATCCTCGAGACCGAGCAGGTGGTGTCCACCAAGCTGGTGCGCGCCGACGATGCCGGGCTGGCCTACTTCGTCCAGAAGAAGCACCGGGCCGTCTCCATCGCGGTAGACAGCATCACCGCGGTGGGCGGGCACCTCAAGCCCGGCAACTATGTCGACCTCATCGGCACCTTCGACTTCGGCCAGGGTGACAAGTCCGACATGCGCACCGTCACGCTGTTCCAGAACGTGCGCGTGCTGGCGGTGGGCGCCGACATCGGCCGGCCCACCTCGGCCACCATCATGACCTCCGCCGATCTGAACGAAGACGGCGAGGCCCCCGACCTGTTCGGGGCCAAGCGGCGCCAGGCGGTCAAGGCCTCCAACGACGCCCGCACCGTCACCCTGGAGCTCACCCCCAACGAGTCCCAGAAGCTGATCCTGGCACAAGAGCTGGGCGGCCTGAACCTCAGCCTGCGCTCCCTGTGGGAGGCGGATCGCTTCGTGGAGCTGGAGCACTCCACCATCCACTCCACCCTCGGGATCCCCCAGCAGGTGCGCTACTCACCCAAGCCGCGCTACCGCCTGATCCAGTCCGGAGGGTTCTAGGATGCACCCTCGCCGCCTCCTGCCCCTGCTCTTTGCACTGCTCGCGCTGCTGTGGCTCCCCCAGCTCGCCCAGGCCGACGAGGACAACATCGGCGACCAGGTCGTGGTGGTCTCCAACCAGATCGCCATCGACGTGCCCTACACCTACGGTGACGTCTCCGGCGGCTCCGCCGAGCTCATCCGGGTCATCCCGCTGCGCGACTCCCAGCAGCTGCTGGTGGCTGGACGCAAGGCCGGCACCACCAACATCATCGTCTACGATACCTCCGGTGTGCGCCGCGACGAGTTCGAGGTCACGGTCATCCCGGCCAACCTCTCCCGCGTCATGACCAACGTGCGCGAGCTGCTCGACGACGTCGAAGGCCTGCAGTTCAGGGTCATCAACGACCGGGTGTACGTGCAGGGCGAGGTCTCGCTCGACGAGGATCTACAGCGGGTCAGCGCCCTGGCCGACCGCGAGCCGCTGGTGGTGTCCATGGTGCGGCTGTCGCCGGTCTCCCAGCGACTCCTGGCGGACCTCATCCAGAAGGAGATCGGCGTGCCCGGCGTACAGGTGCGGCTGGTCTCCGACAAGATCCTGCTCGAGGGCGTGGTGCACTCCGCCACCGCCTCCGATCGGGCCGAGGCCATCGCCCGCGCCTACTACAACAACGTCATCAACGTGCTGGAGATCCGCGAGGCCGAGCGCATCCCCGGCCGCACCGACACCGTTGTCATCGTGGTGCACTTCGTGGAGCTCACCAAGAGCCTGGTGGACTCCTGGGGCCTGCAGTGGTCCCCCCTGGCCACCGAGAGCGGGGTGGAGTTCTACTTCCAGGCCCCCTACGACTCCGCCGAGGGCTGGGGAGACGTCACCGGCTACGCCCAGGCCACCCTGTACGGCCTGCTGCCGCGCCTCGATCGGGCGCGCACCTCCGGCTACGCCCGGGTCATGGAGAACCCCTCGGTGGCGGTCAAGAGCGCCGACACGGCCACCATCTTCTCGGGGGCCAAGGTGCCCTTCGCCGTCATGGGCCCCAGCGGGCAGATCACCGTGCAGTACGAAGAGGTGGGCGTCACCCTCGACGTCACCCCCTTCGCCCAGGGCAGCGACGTGGACATCTCCGTGTCGGTCGAAGTGAGCGCCCTGGGTGAGATCGCGCCCTCCGGCTACCAGATGATCGACACCTCCTCCATCACCACCACCGAGTACTGCAGGGCTGGAGAGAGCATCGTCATCGGTGGGCTGCAGCGGCTGTCGGATCGCATCGAGTACAACCGCATCCCCGAGGGCACCTCTGAGACGGGAACGCCCGTATTCACTCTCTACAAGAGCAAGGACTACAAGAAGTCCAAGAGCCAGTTCCTGGTCTTCGTCACGCCGCAGGTCTACGAGAGCAGCACCCAGGCCAACCGCGATCTGCAGGACAAGTTCAACCTCATCGAGGTCCGCCAGTAGGCGTCACCATGGCCCGCGCTCCCGCACGCATCATCGCAGTGGGCGGCGCCCGCGACGGCGTCGGCAAGAGCAGCTTCGTGGTCAACGCAGCCATGTCGCTGCGCAAGGAGACCCAGGCCTCGGTGCTCATCGTGGAGGCGGATCCCGAGGGCGCCGGTGACATCTCTGCCCTGCTGGGCATGAAGCCCGGCCGCGGCGTGGTGGAGCTGGAGCCCTACCTGGCCAAGCTCGACACCAAGGCCATGTCCCAGCAGATCGGCGTGCACTCCACCGGGGTGGGCTTCCTGCCGCTGGCGCCGGATCCCGGCACCGCCCGCAAGGTCAATCCCGAAGTGTTCGTGCGGCTGGTGGAGCTGGTCAAGCCCCTGTGCGACTTCGTGGTGGTGGACTGTGGCGTCGACGCCAACCCCCTGAACGTCACCATGATGGAGCAGTCGTCGGGCATCTTCCTGATGGCCACGCCTGATGTGCTGGTGCTCAACCACACCCGGCGCCTGGTGGAGCGGCTGCAGTCGCTGCACTTCCCTGCTCAGCTCATCAAGGTGATCCTCAACCGCTACGACCTGAACTCCGGCATCCCCCTGGAGCTGATCACCCAGAAGCTCCAGCGCCCGGTGCTGGTCACCCTCACCCAGGACGACCCCGCCTGCCAGACCGCCCAGCTGCAGGGCCAGCCCTTCGTGGCCCACCAGCCGCGAGCGCGCATCACGCGCAACTACGACGAGTTCATCATCAAGCTGCTCGAGTCCGGCACCCTGGACGCCATGGGCCAGGTGGAGCGGCCGCGGGGCATCAGGATCGAGGGTGGGCGCATCATCGGGCTCGACGAGGAGAGCTCGCGCCAGGCAGCGCAGATCGGCCAGTGGATGAAGACCCGCGGCTCCAAGGCGCGCCGTGGGCGCAAGACCATCGATCCGCGCACCGCCCTCAAGATGGTCATCCACAAGCGCCTGGTCGAGGTCATCGACCTCAAGAAGCTCAACAAGGAG
>CAZEJJ010000017.1:0-63844 GCA_964512185.1 uncultured Enterobacterales bacterium
CGCAGTAGGCACTGGTGGGTCGCAGTAGACATGAGCTTTCCCGAGGGCTCCTAGCGTGGAATCGGTCCCTTCGCCAAAGGGAATTGCCGCGCAGGTGCAGCTCGCACGGGAATGCCGTCAGCTCGCCCCTCGAGGCGGGGCAGAATAAGGGCCTGCCGAACTCCTGCCCCGAGATCCCGATGCGTCCCCTCAAGCTCGTCGCCACGGCCCTGATGCTCTCCCTGACCGCCTGCCAGGGCGAAGAACCCGCCCCCGAAGCGGTGCCGCTGGAGCAGACCTCGCCCGCCAAGGCCGAGACCCCACCCGCCAAGCCAGGCGCCCTGCCAGCCCCCGATGACGTGGCGGCTCCGCCTGCAGGTGCCGAGGCCACCACCTCCGGCCTGGCCTCCATGCTCCTGGAGTCCGGCACGGGTACCGTGCACCCCGGCCCCACCGACAAGGTCGAAGTGCACTACACCGGCTGGACCACCGACGGCAAGATGTTCGACAGCTCCGTGGTGCGGGGCGAGCCCACCAGCTTCCCGCTCAACGGCGTGATCGCCGGCTGGACCGAGGGCCTGCAGCTGATGGTCGAGGGCGAACAGCGCCGCTTCTGGATCCCAGAGAAGCTCGCCTACCGCGGCAAGCCCGGCCGCCCCGCCGGCATGCTGGTCTTCGACGTGGAGCTGCTGTCCATCGTCAAGCCCCCCGAGGCGCCCGCCGATGTGGCCGCCGCCCCCGACGAGGCCGAGGTCACCGCCTCGGGCCTGGCCTCCAAGGTGCTCGAAGCCGGCACGGGCACGGCCCACCCCGGCGCCACCAGCATGGTCAAGGTGCACTACTCGGGCTGGACCACCGACGGTGAGATGTTCGACAGCTCCGTGCTGCGCGGCGAGCCCGCCCGCTTCCCCCTCAACCGCGTCATCGCCGGCTGGACCGAGGGCCTGCAGCTGATGGTGGTCGGCGAGAAGCGCCGACTCTGGATCCCCGAAGAGCACGCCTACCAGGGCAAGCCGGGCCGTCCCCAGGGCATGCTGGTCTTCGACGTAGAGCTGCTGGAGATCCTGCAGTAGACTGGCTCCCCTGGCCTGGCCAAGGGCCCCGGCAGAGGATGGTCGCATGAGCAGGCGGACAGGTGGCGGTGGAGACCCGCCTGTGAGCAGCGGACTGCTGGTCGCCGCGCTGCTGCTGGGTGGCTGCAGCGGCGAACGCTGTCCCGAGGGCCAGGTGTACAGCGACGGGGCCTGCCAGGACTACCAGCCCGACGATCCGGTGGACCCCGGCTCCGCCTGGAGCCCCGCGCCGGGCACCTCCTGGCAGTGGCAGCTGTCCGGCACCATCGACACCAGCCTCGACGTGCAGATGTACGACGTGGACCTGTTCGACGCCCCCGATGCCACCATCGGCACGCTGCTGGACGACGACAGGGTGTTGATCTGCTACTTCTCCGCGGGCTCCCGGGAGGACTGGCGCGACGACGCCGGCGACTTTCCCGAGGACGCCATCGGCGACCCCCTCGACGGCTGGGAAGGGGAGAACTGGATCGACGTGATGGACCCGACTGTGCGGGCGATCATGAAGGCGCGCCTCGACCTGGCCGCGGGTCGCGGCTGCGCCGGTGTCGAGCCCGACAATGTCGATGGCTACGCCAACCGAAACGGACTGGGGCTCAGCGCCACGGAGCAGCTCGACTTCAACCGCTTCCTCGCCGACGAAGCCCACTCCAGGGGCCTGTCGGTGGGACTCAAGAACGATCTCGACCAGCTGACCCAGCTGGAGCCCTGGTTCGACTGGGGGCTCAACGAAGAGTGCGCCAGCTACGACGAGTGCGGGCTGCTCTCAGCCTTCACCGGCCAGGGCAAGGCCGTGTTCCACGTGGAGTACGTGGACGACTGGGCTGATGCCCAGAGCATGGCCAGCGAGATCTGCGGCGCCGGGCCCGATCTGGACACCCTGATCAAGACCTGGGACCTGGGCAGCGAGCACCTGGCCTGTCCCTGACGCCTACTGGTAGAACCAGTACCCGAAGGAAAAGTGGTCGCCGCCGATCTCCACGGGGAGCTCGCTGCGGTCCACGTGCTGGGCGGGGATGGTCATGATCAGCTCGCTGAACTGGTCATGTCGCAGGCGCGCGGTGGTCTCTGCCACCGGCTCTCCTTCGACGAACACCACCAGGGACAGCTCCTCGTTCATCTCCAGGCGGGAGAACTGGGCCAGCTCGGCACCCCTCGCGATCAGCCCACCGCCGGAGCGGGCGGTCCGCAGGGCGATGGTGAGCGGTCTCCCGGGGCGGACATTGCGGACCGTGAAGGACTCGGAGCCCACGATGAGTCGTCCGGCCTCCGCATAGTCTCCCTGGTCGAGCCTGGCGTGCCTGTGCAGCACCGGGAGGTCCATGTTGCGCAGGCGAAGCCAGGTCTCGTAGTCGTGCTCGCGCTCGTCCACCAGGTAGCCCACGTCCAGGGAGTCGATCAGCTGCCTGCCCAGCAGCTCGTCGTCGAGGGACACCGGCAGCGCGCCGCCCTCGATGGCGTCCCAGCGCGTGGGGAAGACGGCCAGGGCGGAGCCTGCCAGGGCGGAGGCCGTGTCCACCAGCACCGGCTCACCCAGCAGCGGCGCGGCCCACCCCAGCTCGGCGAAGTGGCTCTCGGCGACCCACCACTCGAAGCGCAGCTCGGGGCGGTGCTTGAGCCAGTCGACCAGGTGAGCGGAGGAGCCGCCTCCCGGGTGGAAGAAGTCAGGCGAGACCACGCCGCTGGTGTTGTACACCTGCCGCCCCGGCATGTGGAAGATCTGCCCGGAACCGATGTTCAAGGCGATGCGATGGCCCGCTGGCAGCGCTCTGTCCAGCTGCTGGTAGAAGGCCTTCTGTTGCTGGAGATCCGTGGCGACCTCGTACTTCAGGGCCAGGACGACGGGGAGCGCCAGAAACTGGAAGCCCACCAGCGCCGACATGCAGATGGGAAGGAAATAGCGGGACTTCAGGCGGTCCGAGCACTCGAACAGGCCGATGAGGATGTAGAGGGTCCAGAGGGGGAAGAGCCAGGCCAGGTAGCGGTCCAGAGACATCCCCTGCCAGCCGCTGGAGGCGATGACCAGCAGCGCCCCGCCCACGCTCAGCGCCAGCCACAGCTCCACCAGGCGGACGCCCCGGTCCATTCTGGGGCGCAGCAGGACGCCGGCCATGCCGAGAAAACCAGCGAGCAGGGGAACATGGAAGAACTGCCGCGGGCTGTCGGGCAGGCCGAAGAAGAAGTCCTTGAAGATGGTCAACAGGTCGGCGCAGGTCTGCACGAGCGCGCCGGAGAAGGGAAAGCGGCCGAAGTGCCCCTTGTTCAACACCGACATGAACTGCGCGTGGTCGGTCAGCAGGAAGTTGAGCAGCAAGGTGGCGCCGAAAGCCAACCCAGCGGCGAGCCCGCAGGAGACGAGACGCTTGGAGCGGCCGGCGAGGCCCGCCAGGAGCAGCGCGACGGCGAAGACCAGCCCTTCGGGGCGCGTGATCGCGCACAGGATAGCGAGAGGGTACAGGGCCCTGTTCTTCTCATAGACCATGGCCGCCACCAGGCTCATGGCGAGGAAGCTGAACAACCCCACGTCCGTCTGGCTGAAGAACGCGGTGGCGGTGTGCGCGGCGAGCACGCTGATGAACAGCGCGGCCGTAGCCGCGCGGGGATAGATCTTCTTCGCCACCAGCCAGCCCATGAGGGCTGTGCCCGCAAAACACAGGGCGTTGAGCGCGAAGCTGGCGAGCAGGAAGCCCTCGCCGCGGGCGCCCAGCTTGTACAGAGCCGCCAGCACGAACAGGTACAGGTGGGTTGTGCTGCCCGTGGAGGGGGCGTCGCCCGGCGAGAAGACGTAGGGCTGCCCGAGGGCGATGTTCCGGGCATATTGCAGGTAGATGGTCTGGTCTGGCTCCGCGATGGCCAGCTCCCCGCCGCCAGCGAGGCGCAGGACGACGTAGAACGCCGCCGCCACGAGCAGGGACAAGCATCCCGCGACGATGAGCCTCTCTCGGTCGGTTCGCATGCGCTACTCGCAGGACGGCTCTGCGGTCGCGACCAGCCTCAGCGAGCGCTGTCCCGTGGACTCAACCACGAGCGCGTGCTCGAGAGAGCTCTCCCCGCGTTGGACCCAGCCCGCTGCTGGCGGGGCAGGTCCGACACTGCGGCTTGCATCTGTACACGATCGCTGCATGCTGGCTTCTTCGCCGGCCACCGGGGGATGGTTCGACCGGGCCTGGCTCATGGTGGCGGGAGTATACCCCAGTTCGGGCCTCGGCCAGCGGAGCAGGCTCGATGCAGTGAGCGCGGCCCGGTCAGCCAGCGAGCGGCCTCTCCAGCACCAACCGCAGGCCCCCCTTGCCGCCGAACAACACCTCGTTGACGTTGCGGCTGAAGGTGGCCACCGTCTCGGAGACCAGCTGCTCGCCGAAGCGCACGCGCAGGGCGGGCAGCTGCACCTTGAGCCGCACCATGAAGGCCCTGTAGGCCGCGCCGAAGCTCTCTGTGAGGTCCTGCTCCGACAGCAATGTGAACCCGGCGCGCTCCGCCCGCTCCAGCCAGCCCTGGCGATCGCGGATCCATGGCATGGGGGACTCTCCGGGATCAAACAGAGCCGGGTCGAGGACCGTGTAGAGGTCTACGCCGAGGCGCCCACCGGGCATGAGCACACGCAGGATCTCCGCGAAGAGCCGATCCTGATCCTCGATGAAGCCCAGCACGCACCAGGCGACCACACCGTCGAAGCTCCGGTCGGCCAGAGGCAGCCGCGCCGCGTCGGCCCGCAGGGTGGGCATGGGCAGCTCGGAGATCTGCCGGCAGCGCAGGCAGTTGGCCTGCTCCTGGTCCAGGGCCAGCACGTTGGCGCCCGCTCCCCGAAGCCAGTGTGCAGGCCCGCCGAAGCCCGCCCCCAGGTCGAGCACGCGGGAGCCCATGGGCAGCTCGAGCGCCTGCCACAACGCCAGGGTCTGCTCGGCCCCCCCGGGGTGGATGTGATCGTGACCACGCACGAGCTGGATGACGTCACGGTGTTGATGCTGCATGGCAGGCGACCTCCAGGCGGAGCGTATACGTGGGGCTCAGACGTGGCCAGCGCGGGCACCTCCGGGCCCCGGCTCCACGGGAGGCAGCATGACCGAAGCCCTTCCCGGTGTGTGGTTCTGTGAGCTCTGCGGCGAGGTGATCTTCTCCCTGGGCCCACCCTCCCGCTGCCCCAGCTGCGGCGCCTGGCCCCAGCTGCTGGTGGAGCCGCTGGAGGGTCCGCCTCGGATCCTGGCCCGCGGACAGAGCTGGCCCCAGCAGGTGATCGATGGCGGCGAGCGCGCCATCGTGCAGGAGATCGACACCTCCGAGCTGTACTCGCGGGTGGCCGTGGCCGCCCAGCACCCCCTGCTGCGCAGCTGCTTCCGCTGCCTGCAGCGGGTGGAGGGCCGCCACGCAGCGCTGCTCTGCGCCATCTTCAAGGTCAAGCGCCCCTCCCCTGCCCTGCGCCCGGACCTGTCCAGCTACAGCGACGCCGGGCTCCTGGCGCTGGTGCGCGAGCGCGAGGATGACACCATCGGCCTGTATCGGTCCCAGCTGCTCCTGTGTCAGGGCACGCAGCTCGAGACCGTCTACCGCGCGCTGATGGACATCGAAGCAGACCACAACGCCCTGGCGGAGCGGCTCAAGGGCCTGGTGGGTTGATCTTTCCGGGCTCGGTTCCCTGGGGCTCTGGCTCCTCCGCGGCCTCGAGCGAAGGGCCGAAGGGCGATGGGGGCGCCGGGCCTGGCTCGACCCACTGCCCATCGGCGTCCAGCGACACCGCCAGCAGCGCCCGGTACAGCACCTGCAGGCCCCGCAGCAGCTCCGAGGTGCGCACCCGCTCGTCGTCGCCGTGCATGCCCTCCAGCTCGTCCTGGGTGACCAGGAAGGGCTCGAGCCCGTAGGCCAGCGCCCCCTGACGGCGGGCGAGGATGGAGTCGGTGTAGCCCACCGAGATCACCGGCCCCGCCACCGCGTGCTCCCGGCCTCGCACCACCTCGGTGGCCAGCGCCCGGTAGAAGGGGTCGTCCCAGTCGCTGACGCGCGCCTCGTGGTAGAGCAGCTCCTCGAAGCGCACCTGGGGATCGTCCACCAGGGCAGTCAGCTCGGCCAGCAGCTCCTCGCGCTCCACCCCGGGCTGCAGCGGGCAGTCCAGCTGGGCCCAGGCCGCGGCCCCCACCACATTTGGCTGGGGGGCGCCGCCCAGGCCCGTGATGTTCACCGTGGTGGTGATGGCCGCAGCCGTGAGCGGGTTGCCCAGCAGCTTGCCCTTGAGCAGGAGCTTCGCCAGCGCCGGATGCTGCAGCACCCAGCCCGAGAAGCCCCCGTGCTCGCTGCCCACGTTGTGCAGGGCCTCGAGCAGCGAGGGCTGCCACACCGGTTCGACCTTTCGCTGTTCGATGGCGTCCAGCGCCTGGCGCAGGTGCAGGGTGGCGTTCCCAGGGCGCGGCGTAGAGCCGTGCCCCGGCTCTCCCGTGGCCACCATGCGCAGCCAGAGCACGCCCTTTTCGCCCACCGAGATGGGGTAGAAGTCCTGACCCTCGAAGAACATGTCCTTCAGGCCGATGCCGCCCTCGTTCACCACGTGGGAGCAGCCGATCTCCGACCAGTGCTCGTCCACCACGTGCTCCATGCCGCCGTTGGACACCTCTTCGTCGGCCACCGCCAGCAGCACGATGTCGCGGTTCAGGGGCACGCGCTGCCGTGCCATGAGCAGCATGGCGTACAGCTCGATGGCCCCCATGCTCTTCATGTCCAGCGCGCCGCGCCCGTAGAGCACGCCCTGCTCGTCCACGCGCCCCGACAGCGGGCCGTAGCCCTCCCGCCAGCGCTCGTCTTCGCCGGGCACCACGTCGATGTGGGACAGCAGGCACAGGGGGGGCTGCTCGCCCGAGCCGGGCAGGCGGGCGATCAGGCTGCCCCGTCCTTCCTCGAACTCGGTGATCTGCCAGGGGATGCCCTCACGGCTGAGCAGGTCGGCCAGCAACTCCGCCCCGCGCGTCTCGTTGCCCGGCGGGTTGATGGTGTCCACCCGCAGGTAGTCGGCCAGCAGCGCGGTGACCTCGGCACCGGCCTGCTGCCAGTCGGGCTCGGGCACCGGGGGAGCCGCGATCGAAGCCCCGGGAGCTGCGGCGGCCGCGGTCATCGTGCAGAAAGCGAGGGAGTACATGGCGGTTACTATAGGGGCCGCCGCCCGAGGAGGCCATGCCCCGCCCCCCCGCTCTCATCCTCCCCCTGGCGCTGCTTCTGGCCAGCGGCTGCCGCGAGGTGGAGCCGGCGCCCACCGATCTCGATGGCCTGCTGCACTATCTCTGGCGCCACTGGGAGACCGGCAGCGACGAGCAGCTGGCGGAGGCCGTGCTGAACCTGCACGACGCGGTGGGGGGCGCTGAGCTGCAGGACACCCAGGACGGCAGCCTCAGCGATCTGGACCCCGACGACGCAGCCCTGGTGGGCCGCGACGACGTGGACTCCACCCAGGCCCAGGGCATGTACATGCTGCGCCCTTTCGGCTGCGACCTGCGGGCGCTGGAGTCCATCCTCATCTACCTGCCCCAGGACGAGCTCTACCCCAGCAGCTACGACAGCTACGAGCGCTCCTACAGCTCCAGCTACGACGAGTACGTCAGCGGTGACAGCGCGTTTCTCACCTGGGAGGTGGTCTACGGAGCCACGGTCATCGGCGCCGGCTACCTGGGCCAGGTGCACGGCGGCATCCGCAGCCTCCCCGACCTGGGCGCCGAGCTCACCCCCTGGGGTCCAGCGCTCATCACCCGCAGCTACATGCCCGAGCCCGCCAGCTTCGACGATGACGAGGGCGGCTCGCTGCCCCAGGACTACCAGGTCGAGCTGTACTACGAGCGCGCCAGCGACGAGATCCTGCACGCCTACGGCATGTGGCGCCAGGCCGACTTCGGGGTGTTCGGCACCACCGCCGACGAGGGCATCCAGCGCGTGATCCTGAACGCCCTGGCCGACTGGGACGACGAGACGGAGGCGAACTGCGCAGCGGGGCTGCCGTGAGCTACACGTCCAGCTCTTCCACTTCGCCCGCCCGGGCCATGATCTCCTTGTAGCGAGCTGATGGATCGCGCCCCAGCAGGCTGGAGATGACCACCTC
Source organism: uncultured Enterobacterales bacterium (assembly GCA_964512185.1). Taxonomy (GTDB): domain Bacteria; phylum Myxococcota_A; class UBA796; order UBA796; family JAFGLY01; genus CAZEJJ01. The sequence continues at coordinate 8,125 of CAZEJJ010000017.1, forward strand.
GGTGTCGGAGCGGTGGCCTTCGGGGATGGTGACCTGCAGCAGGCGCCTGCGCCGGGGATCCAGGGTGGTCTCGAACAGGGTGCGGGGCATCATCTCGCCCAGGCCCTTGAAGCGCATGATCTCGGGCTTGACCCGGGCGGGCAGGCGCGCCAGGATGCGCTCCTTTTCGCGATCATCCGCGGCCCACCAGGTCTTCTTGCCGCCGGTGATGCGGTACAGCGGAGGCTGCGCCAGGTAGACATGGCCCTGGTGGATGAGCTCGGGCAGGTAGCGGTAGAAGAAGGTGAGCAGCAGGGTGGCGATGTGGTGGCCGTCGGAGTCGGCGTCCATGAGCAGGATCACGCGGTGGTAGCGCAGCCGCGACAGGTCGAGGTCCTTGCCCATGCCGCAGCCCAGGGCGCGCACGAGATCGGAGAGCTCGTTGTTGCCGCGCACCTTGGCCACGGTGGCCTGCTCGGCGTTGAGCACCTTTCCCCTGAGAGGGAGTATGGCCATGGTCTCGCGATCGCGGCCTTGCTTGGCCGAGCCGCCCGCCGAGTCGCCCTCGACGATGAAGATCTCCGAGATGGTGGGATCGTTGCTGGAGCAGTCCGCCAGCTTGCCGGGCAGGTTGAGCCGGCGGCTCACCGGCGACTTGCGCCGCACCTGCTGCACGGCCGCCCGCGAAGCCATGCGCGCCCGCGCGGCCTGGATGGCGCGAGAGACGATGAGGTCGGCGGCCGTGCCGTGCTCGTGCAGCCACTGCTCGAGGGCCGCCCGCAGCATCTGGTCGATCTGACCGCGCACTTCGGGGTTGTTGAGCTTGTCCTTGGTCTGGCCCTGGAACTGGGGCTCCACCAGGAACAGGCTGATGATGCCCACCAGGCCTTCGCGGATGTCTTCGGCGGAGACCTTGAGGTTGCGAGGGAACTTCTCGTGGGTGTCGGCCCAGGAGCGCACGGCCTTGACCACCGCGTCGCGGAAGCCCTGCTCGTGGGTGCCGCCATCTTGCGTGGGGATGCCGTTGACGAAAGAGAGCAGCTGCTCCTTGGGGCTCTCGGTCCAGTGCAGCGCCAGGCTGAGCTTGACCGGCAGGGGGAACCCCCCGCCGTTGACCGCCCCGCCGTCTTCGCGTTCGAGCACGAAGGGCTCGCCCAGGATGGAGCGCTGCTGGCTGCGCTTGAGCAGGTGCTCCAGGTAGTCGCGCAGGCCGCCTTCGTGCTGCAGCTCGTGGGTGACGCCGCGGGCTTCGTCGCGCAGCACGATGCGCAGACCCGGGTTGAGGAAGGCCTTGACGTCGAGCTGCTCGCGCACCTTGTCCGGGTCGAAGGCCCGCTCCCCGAAGATCTGCTCGTCGGGCGTGAACTGGATGCGGGTGCCCGAGCCGCGCGCGGGGCCCACCTGGCGCACGTCTCCCCGGGGCTTGCCCCGGCGGTATTCCTGCCGCCACTCCGCGCCTTCGCGGCGCACGGTGACGGTGAGGGACGAGGACAGGGCGTTGACCACCGAGGCGCCCACACCGTGCAGGCCGCCGGAGGTGACGTAGGAGCCCTGATCGAACTTGCCGCCCGCGTGCAGGGTGGTGAAGACCAGCTCGAGGGCGGACTTCTTGAACTTGGGGTGGATGCCCACGGGGATGCCGCGCCCGTTGTCCACCACCGAGGCGGTGCGGGCGTCCTTGTGCAGGATCACCTGGATGTGGCTGGCGTAGCCGTTCATGGCTTCGTCCACGGCGTTGTCCACCAGCTCCCAGAGCAGGTGGTGCAGGCCGGCGCGGCCGGTGCCGCCGATGTACATGCCCGGGCGCTTGCGCACGGCCTCGAGGCCTTCCATGACCTTGATGTCGCGCGCGGTGTACCTGCCAGCGGCCATGCTACTCTTCCCCCTGCTCGTCGAGGATCACCACGGGCTCGCGGTCCCAGCGCACAAAGCGGCCCCGCTTGAGCACCACGGCCCCGCGGCCCGCTCGGCTGGCGCCGTAGCGGCGTGGGGTGACCACGACCTCGCGACCGCGCTCGGTGTGCACCACGGCCCCCCCGCCGCGCTCGGCGCTGAGCTCGAAGGCCAGGATGCGGTCCTCGGGGCGCAGCTTCATGGCCAGCACCCCCTTGCCAGCGCCCCGGATGAGGTTGACGTCGGTGGCCGGGAAGCTGAGCACCCGGCCCCGCTCGGAGGCCAGGCTCACGTGCTCCTCGCCCACGCAGGGGTACACGGCCACCACGCCGTCATCCGCGCCCGAGACCCGCATGTACTTGCGCCCCGCCCTGGTGGAGGGCTCGCTGTGGGCCATGAGGGCGAAGCGGGCGGTGCGACCCCGCAGGCTGACCGCCAGTCCCCAGGGCGGGGGAGGCTCTGCGGGCGCCTCGGAGGCCGAGAGCGGCAGCGCAGCCTGGGCTCCGGGTGCGGGGGGATCAGCGGCGCTGGGCGGCAGCAGGGGCAGGTTGCGGGGATCGAAGCTCTGCACGCCCACCACGCGCTCGCGATCGGCGAACTGGAAGTGCTTCTGCACGGGGCCGCCGTAGCCGGTGGTGGCTGGGATGTCGTCCACCTTCATGACATAGGCGCGGCCCTGGTCGGAGAAGAAGGCCATGCTGCTGCGGGTGCTGGCCCGGATCAGCCAGGCGATCTCGTCGCCCTCACGGATGCGGATGCGGGAGATGTCGGTGAAGCTGGACTGGCGCTTGATCCAGCCGTCGCGGGTGAGGATCACGAAGGTGTCCTCGGCCACGATGTAGGCGTCGTCGCGGTAGTCCAGCTCGTCTTCGTCGGAGGCTCCGATGCGGGTGCGCCGGGGCTTGCCGAAGCTGGCGCGCAGCTGCACCAGCTCCTCGCGAACCACTCCCCAGATGCCGCGCTCTTCGGCGAGGATGGCCTCGATGCGCTCGGCTTCGCTGCGTTTTTCGTCGAGCTCCTGCCGGATCTCGAGGATCTCCAGCCTGGAGAGCCGGTAGAGCTTGAGATCGAGGATCGCGTCGGTCTGCAGGTCATCGAGGCCGAAGCGGTCCATCAGGCGCTCGGAGGCGTCGCGGCGGCCCTCGGAGGCGCGGATGATGCGGATGGCTTCGTCGAGATCCACGAAGATGATCTCGAAGCCCTCCAGGATGTGGATGCGCTCGCGCAGCTTCTGCAGCTCGAACTCGAAGCGCCGGCGGACGGCGTCGAAGCGGAAGCGCAGCCAGTGGCGCAGCAGGGTGCGCAGGTCGAGGCGCGCGGGCACCGGCACCTCGGCGCCGCGCTGGGGACACAGGGCCGTGAGGTTGACGTGGTAGGTCTGCTGCAGGGGCGTGTGCTTGAACAGGTAGGCCATGGCGGCCTGGGCGTCGTCGCGGCGCCGCAGCTCCAGCACGATGCGGCAGATCTCGGTGCTCTCGTCGCGCACGTCTTGCAGCTGTGGCACCTTGCGCGCCGCCACCAGGGCCCCGATCTTCTCGATGAGGCTGGCCTTGTTCTGGGCATAGGGGATGGAGGTGACGACCACGAAGTGCTTGCGGCCGCGCTTCTCCAGCTCCCAGGTGCCCTGCACGCGCACCGGGCCGGAGCCGGTCTCGTAGATGCTGACCAGGTCGGCCCTGTCGTTGAGGATCAGCCCCCCGGTGGGGAAGTCCGGGCCCTTGAGCTTGCGGCACAGCTCGGGCACGGTGGCCTCGGGATTGTCGATGAGCAACAGGCAGGCGTCGATGACCTCGCGCAGGCTGTGGGGCGGGACACGGGTGGCCATGCCCACCGCGATGCCCTCCGAGCCATTGACCAGCAGCTGGGGGAAGCGGGCGGGCAACACGATGGGTTCGAAGAGCTGGCCGTCGTAGGTGGGCCGGAAGTCCACCGTGCGCTGCCGGAGCTCGCGCAACAGCTCCAGCGCGATGGGGGTGAGCTTGCACTCGGTGTAGCGCATGGCGGCGGCGGCGTCGCCGTCGGGCGAGCCGAAGTTGCCATGGCCGTCCACCAGCGGGTGCAGCAGCGAGAAGGGCTGCGCCATGCGCACCATGGCGTCGTAGATCGAGGTGTCGCCGTGGGGGTGGTACTTGGCCATGGCCTCGCCCACCACGGCGGCGGACTTGCGGAAGCGCCCCTCGGGCAGCAGCCTGAGGTTGTGGAACATGGCGTAGAGGATGCGGCGCTGCACGGGCTTGAGCCCGTCGCGCACGTCGGGCAGGGCGCGGGCGGTGATGACGCTCAGAGCGTAGTTGACGTAGCGGCGCCGGGTCGCCTCGTGCAGCGCGACCGGCTCGATGCCGTTCATGGGCAAGGCTCCAGGGGGCTGGGAGGGACTCGGAGGTGGGAGACAGGGAGCCGCTGGGGAAGCGGACGCGGAGGATGCCCACTATAGCACGTGGGAGACGGCATTTGGGAAGCCAGGGTCAGCTCAATGCCCGAGCCAGCCGGCCAAAGGCTTGCAGGTCGAGACGCTCGGCGCGCCAGCCCGGATCGATGCCGGACTCCAGCAGGGCCGCCTGGGCGCGCTCGCGCCCGAAGCGCGCTCCCAGCGCGTTGCGCAGGGTCTTGCGCCGCTGGCCGAAGGCGGCGCGCACGGTGCGATCGAAGTGCTGGGGATCCGCGCCACCCAGCAGAGGGTCCGGCAGCACATCGAGCCGCAGCACCGCCGAGTCCACCTTTGGGGGTGGGTGGAAGGCTCCCGGACGCAGCCTCATGACCAGGCGGGCCTGGGCCCGGGCCTGCAGCTCCACCGAGAGGGCGCCGTAGGCCTTGTTGCCCGGTCGAGCGACGATACGCTCGGCCACCTCGCGCTGCATCATCACCACCAGGCGGTGGAAGGTGCCCGGGCAGCGCAGCATGCGCCCCACCAGGTGGGTGCCCAGGTTGTAGGGCAGGTTCGCCACACAGGCCCAACCATGACCAGGCAGCAGCTCGGTCCAGTCCAGCTTCATGGCGTCGGCGCGCGTGAGCTCCACCTGCGGCCAGCGGGCCTCGATCCACTCTGCCAGCACCTCGTCTCGCTCGACCGCCACCAGGCGCACCCCGCGCTCCAGCAGAGGACCCGTCAGGGCACCCAGGCCGGGGCCGATCTCCAGCACAGGATCGCCTGGACGCAGCTCTGCCAGGGCGACGATGCGGGCCGCCATGTCGGGGCTGGCCAAAAAATGCTGCCCCAGCGCCTTGCGCGCCCGCGTCTCCAGCTCGCGCAGGCGAGCCCCGGGGCCCCCGCCCTGTCCGCCAGCGCTCAAGCCTGCTCCAGGGGCCACACCGAGCGCACGCCCCCACCCAGATCTCCGGCGGCTCCCTGCACCAGGCGCATGCGCCCCACGTGGGCGATCATGGCACCGTTGTCGGTGCAGAGGCGCGCTGGAGGGATGTGCAGGTCGAGAGGCAGGGACCGCAGGCGGGCCCTGAGACGCTGGTTGGCCGCCACGCCGCCGCTCACGGCCACCCGCCGCAGACCCTCCTGCTGCGCCGCGCGCTGCAGGCGGTCGACCAGCACATCCACCACCGCTTCCTGGAAGGAGGCGGCCAGGTCGGGCGGGTGCAGATCGGGATCAGCCTCCAGCCGGCTCCGCACCGCGGTCTTGAGACCCGAGAAGCTCATGTTGAGACCTGATGCGCGTGGGCGAGGCAGCCGGATCGCGCTGGGGTCGCCCTGACGCGCCAGCCCATCGATGGCCGGGCCACCGGGATAGCCCAGCCGCAGCAGGCGGGCGACCTTGTCGAAGGCCTCGCCCGCGGCGTCATCCACCGTCTGGCTCAGCGTGCGGTACCGGCCGACGCCGTCGCAGCGGTAGATGGCGCTGTGGCCTCCGGACACCACCAGCGCCAGGAAGGGTGGCTCGACCCCGGGGTCGTCCAGGCCCGGCGAGAACAGGTGGCCTTCGAGGTGGTTCACCCCGACGAAGGGCACGCCCCAGGCGAGGGCGGCGGCCTTGGCGAAGCTGAACCCCACTAGAACCGCCCCGATCAGGCCCGGGCCCGCGGTGGCCGCCACAGCGTCGGGCTGGGAGACGCCAGCCTGTTCCAGGGCCTCCCTAGCGGTGGGTGCGATGCGCTCAACGTGGGCGCGGCTGGCCAGCTCGGGCACCACGCCACCAAAGCGGGCGTGGACTTCCTGCGTATAGGTGACGTCGGAGAGCAGGCCGTCAGGCCCCACCACGCCAGCTGCGGTCTCGTCGCAGGAGGTCTCGATGCCGAGCACGTTCACGGGTACCTCGCGAGCGCCTCCTAACGCCCCGCAGGGACCTATGGCTGGGCCTCCAGCTCGAAGACCGTGGCTCCCCGGGTCCAGCCACTGCCACCGGCGGACAGCCACACCAGGATCAGCTCGTCCGAGCCATCGCGGTCCACGTCCGCCAGACCCAGCTCGCAGGGGAAGGCCACCAGGTCCAGCGCCTGCTCCCCGACCCGCTCCCCGCCCCGGTACAGGGCCAGGCTCAGGGGTGCATAGGGCAGCAGGTTGCCCGGGTCGACGGCGCCAGCCTCCACCAGCACCAGCTCTTCGCCATCGTCGCCGTCCATGTCGCCCTGGGTCCAGGCCACGGCGCGACGACCCGCGGCTGGATCAACCGGCGGTGTGAGGGAGCGGCTGGCGTCCCGATCGCAGCGCTGGCCCAGCTGGCGGTAGGTGGACAGATCCTCTGGCAGGGTGATGCTCCTGCGATGGTCGGTCAGCTCGAAGCCGGGGCGCCCTTCCTGGTCCGCGGCGCCCACCAGCAGGATCCTGCCCTGCAGGTAGACCTCGCCTTGCTGGGCCCCCGCGTCCACCGCGGCGCGGAAGGGCGCGGCAGCCAGCGCTGTGGCCAGGACCAGGAAACCCAGGGGATTCATGAGCCCTCCCAGGGCTTGCCGGTGTAGTGGCCCCAGAAGTTGGCGTCGTGGTGGTGCCAGGCGCTGGAGCTGTCCCAGGGGCGATCCACCGCGCTGGGGCCACCGTTGTAGACTGCATAGGTGGCCTTGGCCAGGTCATCCCCCGTGTAGCCCCTGGAGGCGGCGTAGTTGTAGGACCACTGCAGGATCTCGGCTCCGGCCTTGATGTTTTCGCGAACGTCGCCGGTGACGTCCTCCCAGTCGTAGGTCCCGGACCAGGTGGGCTTGTTGATCTGCATCAAGCCGTGGTCCTCGCCGCCCACCAGGGTGGTGCCGTCCTCGTTCCACTGGTTCCACCCCGACTCGGTCCAGGCGGTGGCCTGCAGCAGCTGCAGGGGCAGGTCGTATTCCTCGGCGGCGAACTCCAGCATGGCCTGGACATTGTCGTGGGAGTCGCTGTTCTCGAAGTCCGAGAGGGAGCTCGCATGGGTGGGAGTGGTGGGTTCCTGCTCCTCGGCGGTGTCCACCGCTTCTCGCACATCCTCCATCGTGTCGTCCAGGGAACAGCCACCCTGCGGGCAGAGGGCCGGATCCTTGTAGGGCCGCTCACCGGGTGGGGGCCCTCTGCGGCCGCCCGGGCGGGGCTTCCACGGCCGGGCCTCGGCCTGCGCGCTGGTGAGGACCAACAGCAGGGGCGCGATGAGGACGAGCAGAGAGCGAGGCATGCAGGGCGACCCGAGGTTGCCGGAAGCATTCGCAAGAAACGGACCAGCGCCGGCGCTTCCGTCTCAAGCCTCGAATCAGGCGCCAGACTGCGCCTCAGGGCGTCCAGGTGGGGACAAGCCCACCCCGATCGGGGCGGGAACGTCGCAGATTCCTAGCCTTCACCATCCTCTTCGGGCGGTGTCACCGGCGGCATGGGCGTGGGGCGCGGCATGACCCTGGGTGTAGACGCGGAGCCCTCCTTTGCCTTGGCATCGCCCGAGGGCGGAGCACCACCAGGGATCACCGGGGCGCCCATGCCGTTCAGGCCGGCGCGGATGCGGTCGGCGGCGGGGATCCCCGGGGGCAGATCGGGCTTGATGGGCTTGACGGGCTTGTCCAGGCCCTTTTCCTCGAGCTCCGTGTTGCAGGCCGCGACCTTGGCGGCGGTGGCCTCGTGGTCGGCGACCTTGCTGCTCAGGGACTCCAGGCGGTTCTCGAAGCGGTTGGCCACCGTCTCCCTGGGCGCCGTGGCGGCGGCCAGCTCGGCCTCCATGCGCTCGATCTCGCGCACGTAGAAGTCCACCTGGCGTTGGGCCCTGGCGCGCGCCTTGTCGTCGTCGGCATCTTCAAGGCGCAGCCTGTTGGTGACCAGGCGTTGCCGGTAGGAGTCGAGCCGGTCGGCCAGCGCGGAGCCGGGGCTCGCACCCTGCCAGCCCGCGCCGCCGTCCACCAGCGTGCCCTCGAACACTCCCAGCTTCTTGCCGCGGGAGCCCGTACCCAGCAGCCAGTCGTCCTGCCCGAGCGGCCTGCCGTCGGGCAGCGTGAGGTTGGTGGCGGAGATGACGAAGTCGACGGCGGGCACCGCCGCGGTGAGCTTGGCGGCCTCTCTTGCGTCCCAGGCGCCCAGGACGAAGAGCACATCCACGTCGCCCAGCTCGGCCACGGCGGCCTGCACGGCCTGCACCGGCTCGCTGGCGTCGCACTCGCTCACCTCGCGCGGCATGGCGCCCACGTAGGCCCCCACCACGCCGAGCTTGACCCCGCCCCGCTCGATGAGCTTGGTGGCCGGGAAGGCCGGCGCTCCGTCACAGCTGAGGTTGGCGCTGAGGAAGGGAAGCTCGTGGTCGGTGGCCAGGCTCTTGATCTGTGGCCAGCCCAGCACGAGGTCGGCGGGAGCCAGCCCCACGGCGTCGATGCCAGTCAGTGCGTAGCTCTCGGCGACCAGCTGCGCCTTGATCCAGGTCCCCTCTGCCTGCCCCGAGGGCAGCCTGGCGCTGCGCCAGAACAGGCCGCCTCCGTCGAGCACGAAGGTGTCCGGCTCCTCCTGCCGGAGGGAGTCGATGAGGCCAGCGCGCCTGGGCAGACCGCCCAGCGGGTTGGCCTTTCAACCACAGGGCTCGATCTCACCCGCCAGGTTGGCGAGGTAGACCACCTGGAAGCTGCGTTCGGCCACCTCGACCGGCTGTGTGGCCTGGTCGCCCTGGCCGCAGCCGGCGAGGAGCGCGAAGAGGAGTTGGTTCATGGTCGCTTTCCTTCGGGTTCGGCTGGAACTGCGCTGACCTGGGGCTGCGGGAGATCGCCCAGAGCCTGCTCCATTCGGCGGTGCCGCTGTTCTGTGTCGGCGTCGTGGCCAGCTTTGCGCCCGTATTCGCGCACAGCGTCCTCGGCCACGTCGAGGGCGCCATCGGCGACACGATACACGGTGGGGTGGTCGTCCGCACGCGCAAAGTAGCGCCGCCGCTCCCGCCCCTCGGGGTCGATCTCCGGCTCGGTCTCATCGCCCAGGATCAAGCTGCGCTGGACGCCGTCGACGTTGGTGAGCTGCACGGTGAGGCGCGGATCGTCGAAGCCGTAGGGATCACCCGGACCCGCCTGCTCGGCGATGATGGCGTCGGCCCGCACCTCCGCCGCTCGCAGGGCCACGCGCGAGGGCGTGCTGCCCGGGACGGGCACGCCGTCGCCCCAGAGCCACTTGTCGGCGCGGTACATGAGCACCACGGCGCCGGCTGGATCGGAGTCCTCTTCGGCGCGCAGCTGCACGGTGACGTCGGTGATGTCGCCCACCCGCATGCGCATGAATTTCTTGAGGCGCAGCTGCTCCGGCTCCACCAGGTAGTCCTCGAGCAGATCGTCGGGGGCCGTGTACACCGTGAAGTCATCAGCCAGCTTGACGTAGGAGTAGCTGCGCGGGCGCCCGATGGACTCGTCGAGCTCGGCCTGGCTGCCGATGGAGAGATCGATGGGGCTGCGGCTGGCGAACTTGAGCACGACGCGGGCCCGGGGCTCTGCGAGGCCGTACTGGCTCAGATCCTCGGGATGATCTTCCACGAAGCTGCGCGCCTTGAGAGCCGTGACCCGCCCCAGCAGCCGACGCACCTCTTCGCGGCTGGCGGGCTGGTTGTGCGGCTCTTCGAGCTGCCACTGGTAGGTGCCCGTGCGCTGCAGCACCAGCCGCCTGCCCTCCGGGAGGCTGGCCTCGATGCGGTCGGCGTCGTTGGCATCGTGGGTGGCGAAGCGACGCTCCCGGAATTCCTCGGGATCGAGGCTGTAGTAGTCCAGGGCGGACTTCTTGACCGTGTACACCGACCCATCGGCGCTGGAGCCGGTGAGGGGCTGGATGTAGAAGCTCACGGCGGAGGGGTTGGGGTCTCCGGCCAGGAAGGAGAGCTGCTCGCCGTCGCGGAAGAACAGCTCCACCTTGATGGCGTTCTCGCCCAGCCCGTAGAGCTCCGGGGCCTCTGGCTCCTGGATCACCGTGGCCCGGGCAGCGAGGTCGTGGATCTGGTGCTTGACCCGGTTGACCATGGACCGGGAGGCGGGCCAGTCGGGGCCCTCCACCAGCCAGCTGCCGTCCTCCTGCTCGGCCAGGACGAGCTGGTCCTCGGCGCGGTGGATGAAGACGCGCACCAGCTCGGGTTTCTCGAAGGTGAACAGGGGCAGCGCCTCCACCACCCGGGTCTGCTCGGGGGCAGGATCGAGCCACCACACCAGGCCAACCACGAGCAGCAGGGCCCCGGCCGCGATGAGGGTGCCTCGGAATGCCTTCATGGGTGTCTCTCCTGCTGTTAGCGCCCGCGGCGACCGGTCCACACCGCAGCCCCGATGACCATGATGACCAGGGGCATCAGGCCCAGCGCCACCCACCGGATCATGGAGGTGTCCTCTTCGGTGAGCGCCAGCTTGCGCACCTTGGTGGGGCGGCCCACGACGGACAGGCGCTTGTCGTCACCCATCAGCCAGCGGAAGGTGTTGACCAGCAGGGTGGCGTTGCCCGGGCCGTCGGCCAGCAGGGCGTTCAGCACCAGGTCGCCGTCGCCCACCACCACGACGCGGCCGCGGGGCTGGCCGGCGTAGACCACGCCCTGGCCGGGGGCCAGCTCCAGGGCGTAGGCCATGTCCACGGGACCCTCTTCGTCGAGCTCGGGTTCGTACAGCGCCGCGCCGCGCTCCAGAGCTCCGCCCCGATCGATCCAGCCCTGTCGGCTGGTGCGCAGCAGCGCCGTGGCGCGCACACCGTCGGGCATGGGGTCGAGCAGGGACAGGGGCGCCACGTGGGCGAGCACGGAGACCAGCCGGCCCTCGAGCAGATCTTCGGTGATGGGGTGGCGGCGGTACACCGGCACCGGCCGGTCGTCGTAGGGGAACACCCGCAGCTGGTCCATGACGAAGCCGGTGGGTCGCAGCACACCCAGCTGGGACACCAGCCGTGGAACGGGCTGGTTGACGTCCAGCAGCATGAGCAAGGCCCCGCCTTCGGAGAGGTACTCCATCAGGGCGTCGTGCTCGGGGTCGGTGAGCTGGGTGCGCGGGCGGGCCAGCAGCAGCGCCGAGGCGTCGCCGGGCACGGTGGGAGCCATGGCGGGATCCTCGCGGTCGCGCACCAGGTCCAGGGACTCGAGGAAGTAGTGCTCCTGCTCCAGCAGTTCGGCCAGGCTCGAGAGCCCGTCGGGGTCGGTGCTGTTCAGATCGGGCTCACCGTGGCCCTGCAGGGTGTACACCACCCGCTTGCTGTCGGTCATGAGCTGGGAGAAGGCCTGGTTCAGGGCGGCTTCGCCCAGAAAGACCAGCTCGCGATCCGCACCCCTGCCGCGGTTACGGAACAGATCGCGGCTGCGCAGGTCCACTCGCTGCTGACCGCGCTGCACCACCACCATCCCATAGTCCCGCACCCCCAGGGCTTCGGCGGTGAGGCGCTCGCGGTCGAAGTCGATCCAGCGCACCCGGATGGACTGGGAGTGGAACTCCAGCTCTTCGAGCAGGTCCTTGAGCTCGCGGTTCTTGAAGTAGCTGTCCTTCTTGCCCGACTGGTGCGTGAAGCCCGTGACATCCACCTGCTGCCCCACCTCGTCCAGCAGGCGGATCTTGTTGAGGGTGTCGCGCTGCAGCAGGTTGGCGCCCTCTTCGGTGAGGTCCCAGCGCACCCGGTGCCGGTCGGCCACGCCGTAGAGGACCATCACCAGGGCCACCACGAACAGGGTGACCAGGGTGGCGTTGGAGCCGTAGCTCAGCCTGCGCTTGAGGGATCGCTTCATCGCCAGCGCCTGGACTCGAGCGTGCGGTAGGTGAGGAACAGGAAGACGAAGATGAAGCCCACGAAGTAGAACAGGTCGGCGGTGTCGATGACGCCCCGGGTGAAGCTGCGGAGATGCGTGAGGAACGCAGCCCGCTCCAGCACCAGCGCCAGGGTCTCGGAGTCGGTGAGGGCCGCAGCCTGGCCGATGAGCCAGAAGGGCAGCAGGATGATGATGCCGGCGAGCCCTGCCGCCACCTGGTCGCGGGTGAGGCTCGAGGCGAACAGCCCCGCCGCACAGAAGGCCGCCGAGCAGAGCAGCAGGGCCAGGTAGCTGGCTGCCACCACCCCCCAGTCGGGATCGCCGTAGTAGGCGAGCACCGCGGTGAAGACCAGGGTGCCGGCCAGCATGACGGCGCAGAGCACCAGGCTGGCCAGCCACTTGCCCAGGATCATGGCCCAGAGCGGCACCGGGGCGGTGGTGAGCAGCTCGAAGGTGCCGCTGCGTTGCTCCTCGGCGAAGTGCCGCATGGTGAGCATGGGCAGCAGGAAGAGCAGGGTGATGGACAGGTTGCCCAGCATCACCCGCAGGGAGGCTTCGCCCGTGAGGGTGATGCCCAGGTAGAAGAAGACCCCAGCGAGGAAGAGGAAGACCGCCAGGAACACATAAGCGAGCGGGGAGACGAAATAGATCCGCAGCTCCTTGCGGAGGATGGCCCAGGTGGATCTCATGTTGCCGCCGCCTGTGCGGGATCCTCGCGCCCGACGATGGACAGGAAGGCCTCTTCGAGCCCAGGCACCTCGCGCTCCATGCTGCGGAGCTGCCAGCCAGAGCGGGCCGCCAGCGCGGCGATGGCGGGCCGGGGGTCAGCGGGGGCGTGCACCCGCAGGCGGGTGAACCCGTCGGGGACCTCGCTGGGCTCCACCTGGCGCACCTGCTCCAGCGCCCCCACGGCGCGGGCGACGTCGGAGCCGCGCAGCTCCACGCGGTACCGCACACCCCCGGTGGCGCGGGTGCGCACCTGGTCGAGGCTGCCCGCCGCGGCGATGCGGCCGCGGTTGATGACCACCACCTCGGAGCAGGTGGCCTCCACCTCGGCCAGGATGTGGGTGGAGAGGATCACCGTGCGATCACCGCCGATCCGACCGATGAGCTCGCGGATCCCTACATTCTGCGCGGGATCGAGGCCGCTGGTGGGCTCGTCGAGGATCAGCACCGGGGGATCGTGGACCAGGGCCTGGGCCAGGCCCACCCGCTGACGGTAGCCCTTGGACAGGGAGCCGAGGATGCGCCGCTCCCAGCCGGTGAGCCCCACGCGCTCCATGACAGCGCCGATGCGCTGCAGACGCTGGCGTGCGGGGACCTCCCGGATCTCGGCCACGAACGAGAGATAGTCGCCCACCGTGAGCTCCGGGTACAGCGGCGGAGCCTCGGGCAGGTAGCCCACCCGACGCTTGACCTCCATGGGCTGCTGGAACACGTCGAAGCCCGCCACGATGGCGTCGCCGGAGCTGGCGGGCAGGTAGCCGGTGAGCACGCGCATGGTGGTGGTCTTACCGGCACCGTTGGGACCGATGAAGCCCAGGATGGTGCCCTTGCCCACCTTGAAGCTCACGTCCTCTACGGCCGTGAGTGGCCCGTAGCGCTTGGTGATGCCTCTCGCTTCGATCATCCTTCATCCCGGCCCCGGTAGGAGCCCCGCGATGGCCGGTGAGTGTAACGATCCTGCCCGGCGAGGTAAAGTCCACGCCGCAACACAACCCCAACGAGGCACCGAGGCATGCCCGCTTCCCCTCCCCTGGCTTCCTGGACCGCCAGACTCTCGCTCTGCGCGCTGCTCGCGGTAGGCGGCACCGCGCGCGCCGAGCGCATCGACAGGGTGGTGGCGGTGGTGGGCACGCGGGTGGTCACGGAGTGGGATCTGCACTTCGAACAGTCCATGCAGGAGCACCTGGGCTGTCCGCAGCCGGTGCTCTGCGATCCGGGGCAGGACCCCACCGAGCGCCTGTCCGACAGGGCCATCCTGCGAGGACTGGCGGGCGACACCAGCACCTATCGGCCCGAGCCCGCGGAGGTGGAGCGACGGCTCGCGGAGCTGCGCGACTCCTGGCAGCGGCCGGAGGACTACCAGGCAGCGCTCACCGCCCTGGGGCTCGACGAGGAGGAGCTGGCGGGTCTGCTCTTCTCGCGCATGGTGGTGGAGCGCTACGTCCAGCGACACGTGGGCCTGCCCCTCGCTTCGGCGGGAGCAGCGGAGCTGCTCGACCCTGGGGCCTACTCGGCGGCGTTCACCGAGCGCTATCAGGCCTGGATCCAGGAGCTGCGCGGGCAGGTGCAGGTGCGCATCATCGAGCCCCTGGAGACGCCTTGAGGCTGCTCAGCCCGGCCCTGTGGGCCCTGGTCTCCGTGGCGGGCGCCGCGCCCGGCGGAACCGAGTCGGCCTCTCCCTTCCAGGAGCAGCCCAGCACCTGCAGCGCGGGGCTGCTGGTGGAGCTGCGTGTGCTGCGCGACCCGAGCGACCTGGCGGGCCTGCTCTCGCGCCTGTCCGCGGCCGGCCTGCAAGGGGTGGTCCTGCTGCGCACCGACCTGGTGGAGTCCCTGGCCGGCCAGCTCCCATCAGCGGTGGAGCAGGGCCATGAGATGGGCCTCTGGCTGGGGCAGCCGCGAGCCCCGGGGGCCGCTGAGGGCACGTCCCGATCCCGCAGCTCCTGGAGCGAGCTGCGCTCCGCGCGGCGGTCACTGCGCCGCAGCTCGGGCTCCCTGCCGCGGGCGGTGGGCCTGCGCGAGATCACTCCGCGCGCCGAAGCAGCCCTGAACGAGCTGCGTTTCAGCCTGCTGCTTCCCCAGCTCGACGGAGCAGACCACCCCCGCCGCGCTGTCTCGCTGCAGGGGTACCAGGGCTTGAGCCTGGTGATCCCCCCCTACCCTGTCCCGCCGCCCATGGACCGCCAGGCTGCGGACGGCTCCCACCTGCTCGCCCAGCTCGAGCTCAGCGCCCGTGCGCTGCACACCGGGGAGCGGCCGGTGGTGCGGCTGCCCCTGGCGGCCCAGGCCCTCGACGAGGCCTCGCTCGCGCTCCTGGAGCGATGGAGCAGCGAGGTGCTGACCCCCTGCGGGGCGCGGAGCCTCGACCTGCGCACCGCAGAGCTGGAGACCCGCCGCTGGCTGCGCGAGCAGCAGGGTCAGCAGCCCAGGGCGAAGACCGCGGCCCTGGGGCGCAGGCTGGAGCGCGCGCAGCTCCAGGACGCCGCCGCTGCCCTGCGCTGCCCGGACAGGCCAGGCCACAGCCTGCCGCGCTCGCTCCCAGGCGAGCTGAACCTGACCGAAGCCTTCCTGGCCCTGAGCCTGGCCATGGCAGACCCGGACTCGCACACCGCCCTGGAGCTGCATGCCCTGGCCGCACCGCGCAGCTCCCCCCGCAGCGTCCTGCCCCCAGAAGGTGTCGAGCTGGAGGCTGCGCAGGTGCGACGCGTCGCCGCCGAGCTGGCCCCCTACCTGACAGGCCAGGTCCCCGCGCTGGTCAGCGTGAGCGACCACACGCTCACGGCGGCCGAGTTCCTCTGCGCCATGTCGGCCTCCGTCAACGACGACGCTCTCGTCAGTGTGTTCTCGACGTTCAGTCCGGACCCCTACGCCGAGGGCCTGGGCTGGGGCGACTGCAGCGGGCAATAGCGGAGCGGGCCCGGGCCTGAGGTGCTACTCGACGGTGCCGAAGTTGTAGGGCTTCTCGATGCGCTGGGCTTCGACCATGGGCTGAAAGGTCCAGCTGGCCACCGCCCGCGCCATGCAGGCTTCGAGCTCGTTGTCGGAGCCGCCGTAGGGCACCACCAGGATGCCCGCCGTGCGGCCGGTCTGCATGATGGTGAAGCGCGCCTCCCAGGTGCCCGACAGCTCGGCGGCCATCTTGAGGCGCCGCTCGTAGCAGGTGTTCATCTGCTTGGAGTAGCGCTTGAGGGCGGTGCCCACCGACTCGCGGATCTCCTCGGGATCGCTCAGGGCGAGCGCCTCCACGCTGCCGCGGCTGATGCTCACCTGGGGCGCGGAGAAGCCCACGCTGCCGAGATCGGCGCCACCGGGGGCCACGTCGATCTTGCGCTCGTGCAGCTCGGCGAGCTCGGGGGCATCGACGTCGGAGTTGCCGATGAAGTCGAAGCGTTTGGGGCCGCTGCTGCCGTTGCCGCCGCCCCCGATGGTGGTGACGGCGCGAGAGCCGTTGCTGCGCGTCGCGCTGGGCTGGGAGCTGACGGGGCTCTCGGCGCCTTCGACGGTGGGGAGGTGGTGTTCGGTCTCCGGCTGGATGTAGAAGCCGTTGTCGGCTTCGGCTTCCAGCGCCGCGAGGCGCGCAGCTTCCTGGCTACGGAGCACCTGCCAGGTGAGCACGCCGCCGCAGAGCACCAGCACGAGCGCGGCCAACGCCACCACGCCCAGCCAGGAGCGACCGCCGCCCTTGCGCTCTTCTTCCACCTGTTGCTCGGCGCGCTTGCCCACCCCCGGATCGGTGGGGGTCTCGTCGCCCGGGATCTCGATGACACACTTGGGACAGTGCCCACCAAAGCGCGAGAGCTCGTCTTCGATCGGCGCTTTGCAGAAGGGACAGTGGGCCATCAGGACTCCGGGACGCTCCCGTGGAAGGAGCCGCCCCTGCAGCAGACCGGGCGAATCTATCACCTGGATGTGGCGGGCACCAGCGCGGTGACGCCGTCATCCACGCAGACACCCCTGTCGGACTCCGGGTTCCGGACCTTGAGCCCGGCTCTCGAACCCCGCTTCCCGAGACCGCTCCTGGGCCGCATCTCCAGGGGCGTCCAGCGGGCGCTGGTCCTGCAGGCTGCCTCCGCGATACATCTTCGGGCCGCTGGCTGGTGCCAGCACCCCCAGGAGCCACCATGGGAACCGTTCGAGACCTGGTCACGTCCAGCATCATCGACTCCGCGCTGCCCTACCTCAGGCGGGGTCTCGAAGACGTGGTCTACGAGGTCCTCGACAAGCGAGAGGTCCCCTCCCGCACCGACTTCCTCGAGCAGCAGCAGGCCCACAAGCGGCTCAAGGCCGAGCTGGGGCGCGTGCGCAAGCGGGTGTTGGCCCTGGAAAAGCAGCTGGCCGCGATGCAGGCCGACGACTGACCTGTCAGGGCGGCAGGACCACGCCGTAGGTGGTGTCCTGCAGGTTCACCATGACGTTGCAGGCGGCGTGCAGCAGCGCACCTGCGATGACCCCCCCCGTCTTCTCCCGGAGCAGGCCGAAGAGCAGCCCGGGGAAGAAGGTGGCGAAGTGCCACCACTGGAGCTCCACCAGGGAGTGCCCGAATGCAAAGAACAGCGCGGTGATCCAGATGGAGTGGCCGAAGGGGATGCCGGCGATGATGAAGCGCCGCGGCAGCAGCTCGTTGAGCCGCGTCTGCACGTAGCCGCGGTAGAAGAACTCCTCGGGTATGGCCACGAAGAACAGGTGGTAGGCCACCAGGGTGAGCAGGTGGAGGGCTACGAGCATGCCAGCGTGCTGCCCCCAGCCTTGCAGCAGGGGCTGGTCGAGCAGGCCCCGGAACCACTCCAGCTCTTCGGCAGCCGCCGCGTAGCGCGCCAGGTTGCCCAGACGGGGCAGGTGGCCGAAGAGCACCCGCTGGTACAGGTGGTAGATCAGCAGCCAGGGAGCGATCCCGATGGCCAGCAGGCGCAGGTTCAGCCGCGCCGCCGAGCCCCAGCTGGCTCCGTCGCGGAAGGCCGGCACATACAGCCGGTAGCTGAAGCTGTCGACGCCCCTTAGGCGGCACAGGCCCACCGGGCCGTAGATGAAGAGGAAGGGGACCAGGGCCAGCAGCACCTCGTGCAAGCCCAGGGACTCCTGGAGCAGGACCACCGCTCGAATGGCCAGGAGCACCGTGAGCCACAGCGCCGTGATCTCCAGCAGGCCCCGCTTCAGCGCCGCCGGTTCGCTCGACAGCGTGCGGTCTCCCAGGTCCAGCGCTCCTCCCGCCGGCTCGCTCATGCTTCCAGGTCCTGCACCAGCACCGCATCGCCGGCCGAGATCCCCAGCTGCAGCACCGCGGAGCCTCCGTTCACCGATATCTCCAGCCTACCGGTAGAGCCCACCAGGGCCAACGCGCTGCCCTGGGGCTGATCGGCGTAGGTGCCCACCAGGGGCAGCCGGTGAGGGCCCACCAGCACGAAGCCGCGCCGGGGCAGCTGCTGCTGGCGGATGCTGGTGACCAGGTTGCCGAAGTGATCCGCGAACAGTCCCTCGCCCACCACCAGGTCGCCCTCGGTGTGCGCCGCGGGTATGGGCAGGCGCAGCAGCTCCCCCTGGGGCGGCCCGAGATCGCCCTGGGGCACGCCGGCCTGCCAGTGGGCCGCCGCCGGGGCCATCAGGTCGCGGCCATGGAAGGTCCGGCTGGGTCGCGCCAGCTGGAGACGGGGCTCCTGGACCCTCACGATCGCGGCAGCCGGGTGGCGCTCCAGCACGGCACTGAGGACGCCGTTGTCGGGGCAGACGAAGCGCTTGCCGGCGATGCTCGCGGCCACCACCGCGCGCTCGCTGCCCACGCCGGGATCCACCACCACCAGGAAGAGGGTGCCGGGTGGGAAGTAGTCCACCGCAGCGTCGAGCTGCAGCGCCGCCACGAGCAGGTCCTGGGGCGGCACCCCGTGGCTGACATCGACGATGGGGATGCCCGGCGCGATGCCCATGATGACGCCCTTCATGATCCCCACGTAGGGATCGCTCAGGCCGAAGTCGGTGAGGATGGCGATGGGGGCAGTCACAGCACCCAGGAGCCTATCCCCCGTCGTAGCGTCCGCCACCTCACCTTCCCCAAGGCGAGGCGTCGCTGCCCCCGGCCGGATAGGCTTCGCCGCCGTCCGCATCGGACCCGAGGAAACATGAGCGAGCTCCCTGCCTCTCCAGTCGCTCTGCGCGATCTGCTGGTCAACCCGAAGGACCTCGCGCGGTGGGGCTTCTGGGTCCCCTTCCGCGATGCGCTGGATCCAGAGCAGCCCGAGCAGCTCCGGCGCCTCTGGCCCCTCTGGCGGCTGCTCTATCGAAGTGGAGGCGCGCAGAAGGCGCGCATGGCAGCGGAATACCGCGCCATCTACGGCACGCACACCCCCAGCTACCGCCTGCGACGCATCCTGCGCGACGCCTACCGCGTGGCCTTCCGTACCCACCTCGAAGAGCTGCTCATGGGCAAGCTCGACGCCGGCACCGTCGACAGCTTCCTGGACCTCAAGGGCCGCGAGCAGCTGGATCGGGCCCTGGAGCTCGGCAAAGGCGCCATCGTCCTCTCCGCCCACGCGGGCAGCTTCATGCTGCCCATCGCCTCCCTGTCCCTCAAGGGCTACCCCTACACGCAGTACGCCGCCCGGGGCATGCCCCCCGAAGAGGTGGCCAGGGCGCACCCCGAGGTGCTGGCTGTCAACCGCTGGCAGGAGGCCGCGCGCCGGGCGCGCGAGGAGAGTGAAGACCGCCTGCCCGCGCGCTTCCTCACCCTCACCACCTCGGTCAGGGAGCTCTACCGTCGGCTGGCCCGCAACGAGCTGGTGGCCATCGCCTTCGACGGTCGCATCGGCAACCGCTGGGTGCGCGCGCCCTACCTTCGACGCCAGGCCCTGCTCAACCCGGGGGCCTACCGGCTGTCCGCCAACACGGGAGCTCCCATCGTCCCCGCGCTCTGCCGCACGCCGCGGCGGGGTCCCAGCGTCTGCGAGCTCCGGCAGCCCATCCTCCCGGAGGGACGCCGCTGGCAAGACCTGATGCGCAGCTTCCTGGAAGACCACGCCGACCCCTGGATGATGCGCCACCCCGGCGAATACGGGACCTGGCTGGCCCACTGCCGCCTGCGCAACAGCATCGACGATCACCCGCTGTTCATCGACCACGCCATGGACGACCGCTGGAGGCAGCACCCGGTCCTGGGCTAGGGGCTCCTGGGGGCTCCTGGGAGCTCCTAGAACATCCGGAACACCGGGTTGCGGACCTTGACCTCGGCCAAGGGAGCCCGCAGGCCGCTGTAGTCGTGGCCGGGGAAGACCTCGAGCTCACCGGGCAGCTCAGCCAGCCGGGCGAGGCTGCGCGCCATGGCGCGCGGATCGGATCCCGGCAGATCGACCCGCCCGCAGCCCTGGATGAAGAGGGTGTCGCCCGCCAGCAGGGCCTGATGGGCCACCAGGCAGATGGATCCGGGGCTGTGCCCGGGCGTGTGCAGCAGCCGCAGGGCGACGGCGCCCACCTGGATGGTGTCGCCCTCGTCGTGCAGCACCAGGTGCCTCTCGTCCAGGCCGCTGCGTCGCTGCAGCATGGCCTCGTCGTCGCGGTGCACATGGACCGGGCCGTGCCCGGCGGCCACCAGCTCCTTGACGCCGGGGACCGGGTAGCCCATCAGGCTGCCCCCGGCGTGATCCGCGTGGTAGTGCGTGACCACCGCGCCCACCACGCGCAGCCCATCGGCCTCGGCCCGAGCCACCAGCCCCAGGGGATCCCAGGAGGGGTCCACCACCACGCACTCTCCGGTCTCCGGATCACCCACCAGGTAGGAGAGGTTCACCATCTGGGTCGCGGCAGGATCGCCCTGGGCGTGATCGCGGCCGGACAGGCTCTGGATGAAGTACGGGGGAAGGTCGGGCATGCTCCACCTCCTGGAGGCGCCCCCATACCTCGCCCGCAGGCGCCGGGCACCGTGGCTGCGCGCAGCGGCGGACCCTGCGCTGCTGTGCGCTTTCCGTCCGGAGGTGGGGACGCTATCCTGCCTTCCCCTGCTCCAGAGTCACCCGGAGAATGCCATGAAGCCCCACCTGGCCCTGCTGCTGCCGGCTCTGTGCCTCGCCTGCCCCCCCAGCCAAGAGTCCAAGCCTCCAGACAGCGAGCCCCCCGTGGACTCCACCCCGGACGAGACCGGAGACAGCGCGGTAGGCTGCGGCGATGACGCCCTGGGAGAGCTCCCCGCCGGCGTCGAGTGGCTGGAGCTCGAGGGCAGCGGCACCTACTACGCCATGTCGGACCAGGTGCTCTCCGACGCCTACGAGGGCTACTACGGCACCTACGACCTCAACGCGCTGGAGATCTACGGGGCGGCGGGCTTCAAGCTGGAGGCCCCGGGCACCGTCTACGGCGCCCGAGCCCGCTGGAAGAACGTCCTGGCAGACGACACCGAGGCCGTGCTGTACGCCTGGCCCGACTTCTCCTCTGACGGCTACGCCTTCGCCAGCTGGGCGCCCTACGGCAGCTACACGCGCTGCATCGGGCCCGACGACATGGGGCTGGACGTGGAGTACAGCTTCGCCGAACCCATCACCATCGACCAGCCACTGCACGTCTACGTTGGCTACCACCGCGACGAGGTCCTGGAGGGCGACGATGGCACCCTGGCCTTCCTGGCGCCGGAGCTGATCTACCAGTACCCGCTGTCCGGCACAATCCCCGATCCCTACGTCTCGGGCATCCGCTGGCCCGCCATGGACGACCAGTACTACTACGAGGGCATGGTCACGCCCTGGTACCCCTTCGAGGTGAGCATCGCGGTGCTCTACGACGACGATCTGCAGCCCGAAGACAAGCCCTTCCAGATCGACGAGGCCCTCTCGGCCTCCAGCCGGGTGGCCTGGGGAGACTACGACAACGACGGCTACGACGACCTGATGACCAACGGCCCCACCCTGTACCACAACGAGGGTGACGGCACCTTCGCGGACGTCACCTCCACCGCCATCCCCGAGGGCACCACCAACAGCTCCGGCGGCGGCCTGTGGGGAGACTACGACAACGACGGCTGCCTGGACTACTTCGGCCAGGGCACCAGCTACAGCTCGGGCGAGGTCCTGCTGCACAGCAACTGCGACGGCACCTTCACCGACACCTGGGACGCGAGCGGGATCTCCGATCTACAGGACGAGCGCGACTGCGATGGAGACGGGCTCGAGGAGTACAGTCCCACCGAGGGCGCGGGCTGGGTGGACTACGACGGCGACGGCTTCCTCGATCTGTACCTGGCCAGCTACGAGTGCTCCTCCAGCTACGACTACTACGAGAACTACGACGACCGGCTCTTCCGCAACAACGGCGACGGCAGCTTCACCGAGGCCTCCACCGAGGCGGGCATCGAGACCAGCAACCAGGCCGGCCGGGGGGTCACCCCGGGCGACTACGACCTGGACGGAGACGTGGACATCTTCGTGTCCAACTACCGGCTGGATCGAAACTTCTTCTACGCCAACAACGGCGACGACACGGTGTCCAACGTGGCCGGCAGCAACGGCACCGCCGGCACCAGCACCTCAGGCGCCTACGGCCACACCATCGGCTCGGTCTTCGGCGACATCGACAACGACGGCGACTTCGACATGCTGCACGCCAACCTGGCGCACCCGTTCTTCTACCACTTCAGCGACCTGAGCATGGTGTTGATCAACGACGGCAGCGGGGAGTTCACCGACGAGGCCGCTGCCCGCGGGATCTACTACCGCGAGACCCACTCCAACCCGACCCTGTTCGACGCCGACAACGACGGTGACCTGGACCTGTTCATCACCAATGTCTACGCCGAACGCGACAGCGACTTCTACGAGAACGACGGCACCGGGCACTTCAGCCTGCGGAACTGGGAGAGCGGGCTGGTGGTGCAGAACGGCTGGGGTGCCGCGGTCTCCGACTACGACAACGACGGAGACGTGGACCTGCTGGCCTACAGCCTGTTCCGCAACGACCTGGACTCGGACAACCACTGGCTGCAGGTGCGGCCGGTGGGAGTGGAAGGCGATCTCTCCGCCCTGGGAGCGGTGGTGCAGGTGGACGCAGGTGATCTCTCGCAGCTGCGCCTGGTGAGCGGTGGAAGCGGCACGTCCAGCCAGGACTCCCCGGTCCAGCACTTCGGCCTGGCCGACAGCGACGCGGTAGACACCGTCACCGTCTACTTCCCCTACCAGGACGACCCCGTGGTGGTCAGCGACATCGACGCCGACCAGCGCATCCTGGTCTACGCCGACGGCAGCTGGGAGCCCGCCGGGTAGGGCCTACAAGAAGCTCTGGGTGAACCCCAGGGTGAAGCCGGTGTAGCCGCTGGCGCTGGCAGGCAGCTCGGGTACGTCTTCCACCAGGCCGATCTCCGCGTGCTCCACGTGATCCCCCAGGGTGAAGCCGTGGGAGATCTCTCCCACCAGCGCGCGCCCGCCGCCTAGATCGTACTGCAGCCCTAGGCCCAGCCCAGGCGAGACGAGCCAGCCACCTCCGCGCTCGGGGAAGTCGATGTCCACCAGATCGCTGACCACGAATCGATCGTAGCGTCTGAACGCCAGGAAGCCGGACGCAACGGGCTTGAAGCCGGCCAGGTCGAGGGGGGCCACGCGCACCCGCGGCTCCACCAGCCCGCGCAGCGCCGCCGAGGGCTGGTAGGCCTGCACGTCGGCGCTCTGCTGCCCGCCATCGGTCCAGCTCTCCCAGCCCGTGCTCAGGTACTTGCGACCGGTCACGAGGCCCAGCCGCAGGCCGGCCTCGACCCAGGGCAGGGCTCGCCCGTACACGCCCAGGCCGAAGTCGGCGCCGAGGCCACCCACCAGCGAGTCGTGCTCGTAGCGGCCAGCCTGGGCGCCGGTGCTGCCCATGGTGGCGATGCGCACGTCATAGCTGCGCGACAGATCGCCGCTGGCCATGCCCGCCCAGACCTCCGCCGACACCAGGCCGTCGCCGTCGGTTGAGTCGGGGCGGCTGCGGGGCTGGCGCTCCACCCTGGCCTCGCCGTCGGCCTTGGGACGGCGGCGCTCGCGGCCCAGGTAGCGCCCTGGCTGCCCGGGCTCGGGGGTGGCGTCGACCCCGCGTTCCCGGCGACGGCTCTCTCCTTCCTGCTGGACGTCGTAGTAGGACTGGTAGAGGGTCTCGTCGCCATGCAGCTCGGGTGGTTCCTCGTTTTTCCCGGTGTCCCTTCCCTTCCAGGGCGTGAGCCACCAGGGCAGGGAGAGACCCTCACCGGAGTCGACGTCGGCCTGCGCGGCGCCGGTGGCTCGGGCGGAGTCTGGCTCTTCCTGCGCCGGCTGCACGAGCCGGTCCACGAGCACGCTGGTGGCGCGGGCGATGGCGGCTGCGAACTGCGGCTCCTGGCCGGGCACGATGGTGCGCTCCACCGACTTGAGGGGGGCGAAGCCGTCGCGCTCGTAGAAGTCCACCACGATCTCGATGCCCTCGTCGGGCTGCCCGGCGTTGACCAGGCCCACCACGCCCACGAGGGCGATGCGGGCCTCGGGGTAGAAGCCCCACAGAGCGCTGGGGCAGGAGATGGACTCGCCACAGTTCTCGGCATCGGCCCCCGCCATCTCGCGCAGGGCGATGCCGTCAGCGTAGGAGGTGCCGCGGGAGTCAAGCTCTTCGGTGACGAAGGAGTAGAACATGTAGGCGAGGGTGAAGTCGTCGGCGACGGCCGGGGTGAACTCGGGCACGAGCACGGTCTGTGCACGAGCAGGGCTCGGCAGCATCATCGCGAGCGTCAGCGGGAGCCAGACCACGCCCAAGCCCTCCTCAGGTGGTGGTGGCGGTGGACTCGGCATCGTACCAGCCTCGTGGGGAATCGCCACCAGAAGCTCGCCGGCTCGGCTCGCGACAAGGCCGGGATGATCGAATAGAAACGCCGCTCCGCTCGTCGGTTCCCGGGCGCACGGGCCCAGGTCGGTTTGGCCGCGATGGATCCCCACAAGATCGGCGCAGCCTCGCTCCCCTGGTCCCCGGCGCCCGCCCAGCTACACCCAGGAGTCCCTCGATGCTCGCGTTCCTGTTCGTCCTGGCTGCACCCTCCCTTGCCGCACCACCCAGCTGGATCCCCGACGCCCGCTTCAGCCTGGCCCTGTACTGCGACCCCAGCTGCGGCGACGAGGTCATCGACGCCCTCGACCAGGCGCTGGGCCAGGTGGAGAGCCGGCGCCGCCTGCCGAGCACCGCCAAGGAGCCGCTGCGCGTCATGGGGCTGACCACCGCCGATGACTTCGGCCGCCCCGACGTGGCGCTGCTGGGCTCGCTGGCCGATGGAGTCTCCGCCGAAGACGAGGCCGCCCTGGCGGCCAGCCAGGAGGTCCTGGTGGCGAACTTCGCGTCGCCCCAGTCCCGGATCCAGGAGCTCACCAGCCTGGCCTGGACCGCCTTCCTCGCCCAGGCCACAGCCCACGGCGGCGTGGTGGAGGAGCTGGAGACCGGACGCCTCTACGGTGTGCAGGCCCTGGAGGACCGCGCGGCGCAGCTCGGCACCGAGCCCCTCGATGTCTCCAGCTTCCTGGTCCTGGAGGTCTCCGGCGAAGAAGACCAGCTGGCGCTCTCCACCCTCGGGCTAGGCAGCCTAGGGCTGCACGAGCTGCAGCTGCAGGGCCTCGCGGAGGACCAGCTCGACGACCACGCAGCCCTCGTCAATGCCGTGGCCCAGCTGGCATGGGAGCAGGGCGGGCTGTCGTCCCGCGCCTATGTCTCCGAGAGCGCGCTGGAGCTGCCGGCCGCTCGCTACCAGGCCATCGGCATCGAGGGCACGGTCTGGGCCAGCAACACCCAGCCCCTGTGGTCCACCTCCACCAGCACGGTCGCTTCGCTGCGCTTCGAGGGCCGCTTCGACGCCGAGCCGCTGGAATCCTACGAGTTCTACGCACAGGCTGGCCTGGCGCCCCCAGCTGACGAGGAGCCGGAGCCGGCTCGGGCGGTGCCCAGGCCGGTGGAGATGCCACCAGAGGGCGAGCCCGCTGCGCCCGAGCCTGTCGCAGTCCCCACGCCCGCGATCCCCGCCGCTGCAGCGCCCGCGCCGCCGGTTCTACAGCTGCAGCCTCCGCCCGAGCCGGCGGAGCCGCCCGAGCCGCCCGCGGCGGAGCCCGAGCCCCCCCTCTCCCCCCGCGCAGCGGCCCTCCGCCAGGCGGCCGCGCGCCGCGCTGGCCCGGTGCGCGCGGCGTGGCGCGGTGGCCTGCCAGAAGGTGATCGGCTCTTCGTGAAGGCACCCTTCGCGGCCCAGGATGGCTCTCTGGAGTATCTCTGGCTCCAGGTGGAGGTCTGGGAGGGCGACCAGGTCCGGGGCGTGCTGCGCTCGGAGCCCAGCTGGATCGACGACATGCAGCCCGGTGACCAGGTGGAGGTTCCTCGCGAGGTGATCTTCGACTACCTGTGGCGGCGCGCCGACGGCAGCGCCGACGGAAACGGCACGGAGCCCTTCCTGCGCTGATCCTCCCGGAGCAGCCTTGCCGGACCCCCACGGCGTCCTTACCTTCGCAGCCCCCCGGACCCACCGAGCACGCCGTGAGCACCCCCACAGCTCCCAAGGGCATCCAGCTGCGCGTCAGTGTGCGCCAGCGGGATCCCGTCGCCTTTCCCGCCGAGGACGAGGCCCTCGGGGCTCGGCTGTCGGAGATGGTGCTCAAGGCGCTCGACCGCGGTGTGCCCCCGCCCGCGCTGCTGGTGGTGCGCCCCGCGCAGGTCGAGCTGCTGGACCTGCGCCCGATCCTCGGCGCAGGACACTCGGTGCAGCGCTTCCTCGCCTCGGCGGCCGGGCAGGACGAGGTGGAGGCGGTGGCGCTGCTGGCGGTGCTCAACACCCTGGAGCGGGGCCAGCCGGTGGGGCGCGCCGCGGTGGTCTTCGTGGAGTGGCCGGACAACCGCTGGTGGCACGGCTATTTCCTGCTGAACCAGGGCTTCAAGGCCCTGGAGGACATGCCGCAGGTGGTGCGCCGCGCCACCGATGGCACGCCGCGCCCGGCGGGCCTGGGCGGCTGGTTCTCCAAGGCTCGCTTCCACCGCCTGAAGCTGCAGCTGCGCCGGCTCGATCCGGATGAGCCTGGAGCCGGGCCCGACACCGTCCACTGATCGGACGGCGGTTCAGGTCAGCCGCGCCCCCAGGCTCTCGTACCAGCCGCGAACGCGGGGCGACCAGGCGCCGCGCCTGCGCATGCAGGCCTGCTCCCGCACGTGGGAGCAGAGCTCCCGGCGCCCTTCCAGCAGAAACAGCGCGTCGTCCAGCAGGCAGCTCCGGGAGGGGTGCAGGCCAGCGAGCTCCACCGCGCGCAGGGCCTGATCGGCGCGATCCGCCCGGATCACGAGACACAGGCGTCGGGTCAGCCGCGCGGCGGCAGCCACCAGCTGCACCAGGTCGCCGTTGAGCTCGAAGCGAGCCGCAGCCTTCCAGGGATCCGGGCTCGGCTCGCCACGACCCAGCTCCAGGTAGGGCGGATTGAGCAGGGCGAGATCCGCGTCTGCAGGAGCCAGCTCGCGTATGTCGGCGAAGTGGAAGGCCACGTCGAGCCCGCTCTCGGCGGCGGAGCGGCGAGCGAGCCGGATCCACTCCAGGCGCAGGTCGTAGCCCTGGACGGGGAGCCCCAGCCGGGCCAGCAGCAGGGCCATGATGCCGCTGCCCGTCCCCAGGTCCAGGACCTGGGCCGGCGCGCCCCCCTCCAGCGCCCAGGCCGACAGCAGGAAGGGATCCATGGCGTAGCGGAAGCCCCGCCGCGGCTGGTAGACCCGCAGCCCGGGGGCGGGCTCCTCCACGGTCAGCCGGGGCTCCCCTGTGCGCGCGCTCACGGCGAGCCGAGCCGGCCACTGCGGGCGTGGAACGAGCGCACGAACTGCCGCACGGTCTCCAGTGGTACGACTCCCTGGCGCAAGACTGCTCCGCTCTCACCGTGCACCAGGGTGCTGGGCACCGAGGCCGGCAGGAGCCCCACGTCCACCACGGCGTCCACGGAGAGGTCACAGCTGGATGGGTGCTGCACCGGGCTGCTGCCGCTGGAATTGGCCGAGGTGGAGGTGATGGCCCCCAGCTCCGCCACCAGGCGCCGAGCGACTGGGTGCACAGGCCGACGGACCGCCACCGTGTGCCCCGGGCCGAGCACCTCCGGGGCGAGACCCGGCCAGGCCGGCACGACGATGCTCAGGGGCGCCGGCCAGAAGAACGCTGCCAGCGCCAGAGCCAGCGCACCCTGCAAGGGGGGGTCGAGGGCCAGCACCGCCAGCGAGCCCACCGGACGGCCCTTCATCTCGGCGATACGCCGCGCCGCCAGGGCATCGGCCGCCCTGCCGCCGAGGCCGTACACGGTGCTCGTGGGGTAGAGCACGACGCCCCCGGGTCGCGCGATGGCTTCCAGGGCCGCAGGCACGCCCGGAAGGGGCTTCGACAACTCTCAGCCTCCAGCGCTCCCCTGGGTGAGCACGAGCCTGCGGGCGTGGTGGTCGAGATCATCGAGCGCATAGGCGTTCTGGGCTTCTTCCAGCGCGAGCTCGGGCTGGCCGGCACGGAACAGGGCCTCGGCGTAGAGCCGATGTGCCTGGGGCGAGCCGGACACCAGCTTGACCAGCCGCTGGAACTCCTGCAGGGACTCTCGCTCGCGGCCGCCTCGAGAGCGGGCCACCGCCCGCATGGCCGAGTAGATGCCTTCGTTTCCCGGCGTGGCCAGGAGCCTGGAGAGGATGCCCTCGGCTTCGAGGTTGGCACCCTGCCTTATCTTGATGCGGGCGATGTAGGAGCGGGCGATGTCGTCGGTGTCGCTCTCGACGAGGGCGCGCTCGAGGTGGCCCAGCGCCGAGCCGTACTGCCCGGAGTGGTAGGCGATGATGCCTTCCATGGAGTGCAGGGACTTGGATAAGCGGATGTCATTGGAGATGGCCTCGCGCAGATCGGCAGCGAGCGGGGCGATGTCCTGCTCCGCCAGGGGAACGAGGGAGTTGGGGGGGTGGGTGTCGTCCTGCTCGAAGGCTGTGGGGCTGATGGAGCGCAGCGTGTCGATGGCGCGGGAGAGGTTGCCCAGCCGCAGGTAGACGTCCACCAGCCCCAGGCGCGCCTGCTCGTTGTCGGGGTGGCGCTCGATGGCGCGCTCATAGGCGCTCATGGCCGCCTTGGCTCGCCGTTGCTCCTGGTAGATGCGCCCGAGCTTGACGTAGAAGGCACCAGCCTCCACCGGACGAAGGTCGTCCGTGATGGCGTCCATGAGGATCTGCTCGGCGCCCTTGAGGTCGCCGGCGGCGGCCAGCGCAGAGCCTGTGGCGAAGGTGGCCGGCGACCAGTTGGGGCGCACCTCGTGGGCCACCGTCGCCAGCTCCAGTGCGCGCTCGGTGTCGCCCAGGGCACCGACGGCGTAGGAGCCCACCAGGTAGCTGCGCGCTGCAAGCTGGTGCGTGCGCAGCTCTTGCTTGTCGAGCACGGGGCTCAGCAGCTCTGCTGCCGCCCTCGCCCCGCCGGCGGCCAGCTCCAGCTCCGCCGCCAGCAGCCGGCTCTCCTTGTCGGAATCTTCGAGGCGAACGGCGCGCTTGGACTCCTCGAGGGCGCGGCGGTAGTCGGCGGTGAGCCAGGCCAGGCGCGCGGACAGGGCGTAGCCCTCGGCCACCTGGGGGTATTCCCCGATGAAGGTGTCGATCATGGTGCGGGCCGTGGCGTAGCTGCCCGACTGCACGGCGGCCTGGCACAGGGCCAGCTTGAAGCGCGGCACGTGGGGTGCGGCCTGGTGCGCCTCGTTGAGCACAGCCTCGGCCTGGGCCCATTTTTCCTGGGCCAGCAAGGCGATGCCCTTGTAGTACCGGCAGTGCAGGTTCTCAGGGTCCATCACCAGGCAGTCTTCGGCGATGCTCTCGGCATTCTTGTAGGATCCGGAGCCCATGGCCAGCACGGTGCGAGCGCGCAGCACCGCGGGCATGTTGGAGCCCAGCAGGTCAGCTCGGGACAGCAGCACCAGGGCGTCGTCGGCTTTGGAGGCTTCGTACTTGCCCGCGAGCCCATAGATCTCGGCCAGTGCGGCCAGGGAGGCGACGTCGCGAGGTGCCGCCACGGCGGCCAGCTCGAGCTCGCGGACGGCAGCGTCAGGGGCGTCGGTGATCTCCTTCATGAGGGCGTCGCGGCCCTTGAGCAGGTGGAGGCGCGCGGGCTCGTTGTTGGATGGCAGGGCCTCGTCGAGGCGCGCGATGAGATCGTCGCCCGGCAGGTCCACCAGCACCCTTCGCTGCAGCGCCTCTTCGGGGTTGGTGGTGGCCTCTTCGACGGTGTCGAGGAAGCTGGAGGTGTGGGTCTTCCACCAGACCTTGGCGGATTCGATCCAGGGCTCGGGGATCACCGTGCTGCGGGTCTCGATGGCCATCCAGGTGAGACAGCCGATGCCCACGATGGCTACCAGGAGTCCTACGGTGCGCAGCCGCCGGCTCAGGTCCCTGGTTGTGTGCTCGCGGCGGCGGCTCTTGAGGGACTGTTCTCGTTTTTCGGACAGCTCGTGCCCGGCGGTGTACCAGGCGCGAAAGTCCTGGTGGGTGTTCATGGGGGCCCAGGCACCGTCCACGCGGGCGATCTCGTCGGTGGCGCCCACCAGTCCTTTCTGGATCCACTCTTCGACCACGTCCCGCTTGAGGGGACCCTGCGGGCGCTGGGCGTGCCTGCGGATCATCCAGGCAGGCTCGGCCGCATACTCGTCTGCCTGCCCTTTGCAGCTGGGGCAGAGGGGCGCTGCCACCTCGACTTCGGTCTGAACCTCTTCTCCGCATCCGTAGCAGAAGCTGCGCATCAGGAACGTTCCTCCGGGGTCATTCGCAACCTGCTGGTGTTCGAGCGCATGTTCACTCCGACAAGACCCGGAACTCCACCACGTGGAGCTCCTGGGTTCCCACCACGTAACCCGTGACCATCAGCAGTCTCCCTGCGTGAGGCGCGAGCTTGGAAGCGCTCGATGGGTCGAGCAGCAGGGGCATGCCCGAGCCGCGATCCTCCAACAGCAGGTTGCTGCCATGCTGCACCAGCGGGCCCACGTAGGGCACCGAGCCGTCACCACCGTCCACCACGGTCCAGTCGCGCACCACCAGGCGGTCCGCGAGGCGCACCCCCTCCACCTCCACAGCGCAGCCGCCGAGCGCGGAGAGGCTGGCACCTTCGGCACCCAGGGCGAGCTTGTACGAGCGGCCCTCGGCGGTGTGCAGCAGGGTCTCGTCGGCGGTGGACTCCACCAGGCCCCGGTGGCTGGCCATGCAGCCGGCGATCGCGAGGGCCAGCGGCCACGCGAGGATCAAGAGCGGGGACGGCAGCGACGGCGCTGGGAGTTGCAGGAGCATGGACTCAAGCATCCTACATCGAAACCCGCGCGAGCTCTCAGGGCACTTCCGCGGTTCGGCGAGCGGTCCCAGGGACACCCGCCCGTCAAGTCGAGGTGAAAAGCGCATTGTACCCCGCTGTACGGGGCCTTCAGGCCTTGACGGAACCGATGCCCTGACAGTAACGTCCCATCCCGGACGCGGTTCCGCGATAGGTGACGGATCCGCGAAGCGAATCGGATGTCCACCCTCCCCAGGGCATCGGCGAGGCATGTCGGGATGAAGGACCTCCCCTCCAAGATCGGCGCTCTCACCCTGGCGAGAAAGTTAGGGTCCAGCGACAACGGCGAGACCTACGAAGGCTACCTGGCCCAGGAGGAGCGCACGCGGGTGTACGTCCGGCGCATCCTGCCGGAGCTGCTGCGCGTACCGGCGCAGCGCCGCGAGGTCGAGACGCGTGTTCGCGATCTCATGGGTGTGCGGCATCCCTTCCTCGTGCCGGTGCTCGACCTGATCGAGCACGGAAACGAGCTGCTCATGGTGGAGCAGTGGGTCGAAGGGCTCGACCTGGCCACCGCGGTCGGCTGGTGCCGCACGCACGGCAAGGGCATGCCCCACAACGTGTTCCTGAACCTCTCCACCCAGGTGTGCAACGGCCTCGAGGCCCTGCACGGGCGGCCTGGCAAGGTCAGCGGCAACCCCAACGTGCTGCACATGGGCCTGTGCCCCGGCACGCTGTTCGTCAACACCAGCGGCCGGGTGTTGCTCGGTGGCTACGCTCTCAGCCGCGATCCGGCGCGCCTGCTGGCGGGCAGCTCGTCCGCCGGGATCCGCGCCCTGTCCTACTTCTCGCCGGAGCAGACGCAGGCCGACCAGAAGCTCATCCCTGCGAGCGACATCTTCACCCTCGCAACGGTGCTGTACGAGCTGCTCACCCTCGAGCCCCTCTTCCAGGGCGATTCGGTAGAGCAGACCCTCCACAAGCTGCGCCGTGCAGAGGTCACCACCCAGCTGCTGCGCATCAAGGAGCTGATGCAAGGCCTCGACAAGGTGCTCTACCGAGCGCTGTCCCTGAGCCCCCGCCACCGTTACCAGCGCGCCTTCGTGCTGCGCGAGGATCTGCGCGGGCTCATGGCGGGCTACTCCTTCGCGTCCATCGCTGACGATACGCGGGCCTTCCTGGAGCCGATCCTGGCCAGCCACCCGCTGCCCGAGCCGGCGCCCATGCCCGACTCCCAAGAGCTCGCCGCAGCCACGGGTCCCCAAGACGAGTTCGACGACAAGGCCTCCACCCGCATCGATCCCGACCCCCTCTCCACCGCGGCCTATGCGTCCAATGCCCTCGCAGAACGCGTCGCGCGCGAGCAGGCATCCACCACCAAGCCCGCGCCTGCTCCGGAGCCCGAGCCCGCCCCCGAGCCCGTGCCTTCGCCGGTGAGCCCCGCCACACCCTCGCCCGCCTCCACCGGCGCCTACATCTCCCAGGCCCTGGCCGAATCCCAGGACCCAGCCGCAGCTCGCCCCCTGTCGGAGACCCCACCCACCCTGGCGCCCATCGAAGAAGCCGCACCGGCTCCCGCCCCCGTGGCTCCCAGGCCCAGCAGCCCTCCGGTGGCCACGCCGCCCCAGCAGTTCCCTGCCCCGCCAAAGGGTGCCGCCCCCGCCCAGCCCGCCGCACCGGTGCCCACTCCCATGCCCGTGGCTCCGCAGGCGGCTGCTCCCGCGGCGGCGCCTATCCCGGTGGCGGCGCCGGACCCCGGCGCGCCGCTGCAGCAGAAGCAGGAGTCCACCCCCCCCGTGCCCGCCCCTGTGTCGCGCAGCGCGGCTCTGGCGGCGGCGGCGCCCCCTCCCGGCCGGTCCGCCGCTCCCGCCCCTGCCCCCCCCCAGGCCGCTCCCGCGCCGCAGCCCGCCAGCCCGGCCGCACCACCCAGCGACATCGCAGGCGCGCCCGTCCATCCTCCCATGCCGCCCATGAACGACGACGAGGACATCACCGGCGACTGGGAGCCTCCGCGCAAGACCGGCCGCACCATGGCGATGCTCATGCTGGGCGGCCTGGTGCTGGTCCTGATCTGCTCCGGCGCGCTCTACGCCGGTTGGCGCTACATCGGCGCCGCCAAGGTCGGCCTGCAAGAGGACCTGGCCGATCTCGACATCGAGGTGGTGGCCCCCGAGCTTCCCCCGGCTCCCGAGGTGGATCTCGACGGCGTCGCAGCGGCCGGCGAGCCCGACGACGCCGATCCCGAAGACCCCGAGGCGAGCGCCGCGGTGGCAGAAGACGCCGAACCCGCCGAAGAAACCGAGCCCGAAGCCCCCTCCAGCGCCAGGGATCGCCCGGCCTACGAGGGGCCCTCCTCCAGCACCACCAGCTCCAAAAGCCCGAGCAGCTCCAGCCGCGGCTCCTCCTCATCCAGCCGCAGCTCCAGCCGCAGCTCCTCCAGCCCGAGCAGCTCCAGCCGCAGCTCCTCCTCGTCCAGCCGCAGCTCCTCCTCGTCCAGCCGCAGCTCCTCCTCGTCCAGCCGCAGCTCCTCTTCGTCCAGCAGCTACAGCGCTCCCACCAGCAGCTCCAGCTCCTCCAGCTACGAACGGCAGCCCACGTCCTACTCCGGCGACGGCCTGGTGGAGCTGTCCATGGAGGAGCCGGGGGAAGACACCCAGGACGACTCCTCCGATCTCCTCGATCGCTACACCGATGCCGCATCGGTTGGCTCCCTGTCCAGCAGCGACATCATGGTCATCGAGATGGTGCAGCCCGAAGACGTGGCCTACACCCGCAGCCGGCTCATGCTGGTCATGAACGCCAAGAGCAAGGGCGACGCCTCGGGGGTCAAGCGCTACCTCGACGAGCTCTCGCTGCGGCCCGAGAACCAGTACAACCCGGTGGTCCTCTCCGAGTACTCCCGCTACTACGTCAACAAGGGGGACTATCAGCGCGCCCTGGACAAAGCCGTGCTGGCGGAGCGCTACTGGGCCCGCCTGCCCCCCGAGCTGGTCTTCACCAAGAAAGCCGAGATCTACGAGGTGGAAGCGGCGTCCTACCAGGGCCTGTTCTACAGGAGCGAGGACAACATCGATCTGCTCGAGAAGTCCCTGCGCCACTGGGAGAAGTATCGCGAGCACGTCATGACGAAGTCCCGCACCGACCTGCTCGCGAGGGCAGAGCGCGAGATCCAGAAACTCGAAAGCATCAGAGAGCGGCTCCAGTAGCCGTGACGGAGCTGGCATGTCCCGCCCAAGCCTGCCCTTCTGCCTCGCCGCCGCGCTCCTCGCGTCGTCCGGCTGTACCCGCCACCACGCCATCTACGGCACGGTGCTTGACCGCAACGGCGAGCCACTGGAGCGCGTCGTCGTCGGCCTGAGCCCTGGCAACGTCGAGCTGGTCACCGACGAATACGGCCGCTTCACCATCGACTATCTGCGCGATGAGACGGGCGCCCGGACCAAGCTGGCCCGACGCAGCGACTATGAAGTCTCGCTGTTCAAGCCCGGCTTCCACAACGCCTCCACCACCTTCTACTTCAAGCGCGGTGAGCTGCTGCTGGACCCCTTGAACATGACCGAAGACACAATCCGGGTGGAAGCGGGCGAGGAGAACATCGATCCCGGTCTGTACCCGGATCGCGCCCAGAACAACGGTGCCGCCTACGAGGGGGAGTAGCGTCCGTGCCTAGCCCCTTCTCCGCAGCCGTCCTGTCGCTGGTGGTCGGATGCAGCCAACCGGTGCAGCAGGCCGCCCCGGTCCAGGAGTCCATCCTGGACGGAAGCTGGATCCAGCAGCTGGTGGACCGGCCGGAGAGCTTCACCGCTCTCATCGACGGCCCCTCGCGGGGCGGCTGGGTGGCCCTGCACGGCAACGACTTCGAGTCGGCGCTCCAGGCCTTCGACCCCGCCGAGCCCACCTCCAGCATGGCACGCGGCCGCGCCCTCTGGGAGCTGTCCGCCCTGTTCGCCGACCTGGCACGCACCGGCGATCTCGCCTGGGAAGGCACCTTCACCACCTGGAGCGAGAAGTCCTCCATCCCCGCCGGCAGCGCCCTCACCTACGTGGCGGGCGTGGCGGCCCTCGAGCAGGGCGACACCCAGGTCTCCCAGGCCTGGTTCAAGCTCACCGCCAACGCCAGCGACCCCCTGGTGGCGAGCTCCGCCGCCATGGTCACCCAGCTGAGCGAGGGCACGCCCCTCGAAGCAGACCAGGAGCCGCCCTTCCTGGTGGGCCGCTACCAGCTGCACCAGCAGGCCCGTGCCAGTGGCGATCTCGGCACCATCATCGCCACCGCCCACCAGCCCCTGGTGGTGGAGAGCGAGCAGCGGCCTGACGGCACCACCCTGCAGCGGGAGTTCTACGACCCGCAGCTTCTGGGCACGCTGGCCGCAGCCTACCGCCGCCAGGCCGCCGAGGCGCTGGGGGTGGACGATCCTCTCGTGGGGATCTCGCGCCCCGCCGAGGGCGTCTCCGAGCTGGGTGCCCTCATCTTCGGTCCCGTCCTGCGCTTCGACTCGCTGGAGGCCGAAGGGAGCCGCGCCAGCGCGCTCCCCGGCGCGCTGGGTGCCTCCAGCACCCTGCTGGCTTCGCTGGGCTTGGAGCCCGATCTACCGCCCGAGGATGACGCCGACTGGGCGCGCAACCAGGTGCGCAGCCTGGACGAGCGCCTGGACGCCTGGTCCGAGCAAGCTCGAGAGGGGGCCAACGAAGACGGCCTGGCCCTGCTGGACGATCTACAGCTGGTGCGCATCTTCCGCAGCCGGCTGCTCCTGGCCAGAGCGCGCAGCGCCATGGCCGCCGGGCATCCCTGGCAGGCCCATGCCTTCGCCCAGCTCGCCCTCGACCTGGAGAGCAGCCGAGGCATCACACCTGTGAACCATCCGGGCCTGCAGGCCCTCATCGTGGAATCCCAGCTTCACAAGGGGCACACCCGAGAGGCGCTCGACGCGCTCCAGCCACTGCTGGGCGCCTACCCCGCCTTGACGGGCCTCGACGAAGTGCTGGGAGATCTCGCCATCCTACAGGGACTGGATCGATATGGTGACAGCAAGGAGAACTGACCACACCGGCCGCGCACCTCGCCGCCGCACACGCGCACCCTGGCTGGCGTTGCTGCTGGGGGGCGCCCTCGTGGCGCTGCCTGCCCAGGGCGACTCGCTGCGCTACGCCGAGGACCAGGCACCGGGCATCGTCAACCCGGTCTTCACCACCAACATGCCCGAGGCTCGGCTCAACGAGCTGATCTTCGAGGGCTTGTACACAGACAACCAGGAGCTCGCCAGCATCCCGAACCTGGCCGAGTCCAGCGAGCTCAGCGTGGATCGCACGGAGCTGACAGTGCGGCTGCGCCACGGCGTGGCCTGGCACGACGGGCAGCCGTTCACCGCCGACGACGTGGTGTTCACCATCGAGGCCATGAAGGACCGCGGCACCCTCTCCACCGAGAAGGGCCGCGTCTCCTGGATCAAGAGCGCCGAGGCCATCGACAGCCACACGGTGCTGCTGCAGTTCGAGCGTCCCGAGGCGCGCCCCGAGGACAAGCTCCTCTTCAAGATCCTCCCCGCCCACGGCTTCGATGGCACAGTGCTGCGCCGCACCGACCCCTTCCGCAACAACCCCATCGGCACGGGCCCATACCAGTTCGTCCGCTACAACGACGACAACTCCATCTCCCTGCAGTCCAACGGCAGCCACCACAGCGGCACGCACCTGCCCGAGATCGTGATGCGCGAGGTGAGCGACAAGAACTACCAGGCCAAGCTGCTGCTGTACGAGAGCCTGGAGGCCCTGGTGCGCGTCCTTCCGCGCGATCTCGCCGTGCTGCAGAACAACCGCAAGGTGGAGCTGTATCCCTACCAGACCAACTCCTGGTGGTACCTGGGCTTCAACATGGACCGGGCGCCCTTCGACGAGCCCGCGTTCAGGCAGGCCGTCGCCAGCCTGGTGGACGTGGAGGCCCTGCTGGCTCCCATCGGCACCGGCGACACCCTCACCGGCCCGTATGTGAAATCGAGCCCCTACTACAACCACGACGTGCCAGCCTGGCAGTACGACGCCGGCAACGCCGGCATGCTGCTGGAGCAGGCCGGCTTCCTGAACGTAGAAGGACGCTGGACCCGCGATGGTGAACCCCTCGTCCTGAACATCACCGCGCACCAGACCCTGGAGTCCTCCCAGGAGGTGGTCATCAACCTGCAGTCACAGCTGCAGTCCGCCGGCCTCGAGGTGGAGGTGGAATTCCTGGACGAGGCAGCCTGGAAGGCGCGCGTCTGGCGCGAGCGGGACTTCGACCTGGTCCTGTCCCAGTGGACCTTCGATCGCAACGAAGACGTGCGCGACCAGTTCCACAGCGGAGGGGCTCGGAACTTCACCGCCTACGCAAACGAGTCGGTGGACGAGCTGCTCGACAAGGCGCGCGACACCACCGATCCCCACGTCAAGAAGGCCGCCCTGCGGGACGTGCACCGCCTGGTGCACCACGACGCGCCCATGCTGTTCCTGTGGACCCTGGACAGCTACGCCGCCCTGTCCACCCGCGTGAGCCACGTGGTCATCCATCCGTTCTACTTCTTCACCTTCGTGAACGACTGGCAGATGGACTAGCGCCCCAGGTCACCAGCCTGGCTCTTCATGGGGGGCCTTCGCCCACCGATATACGCCTCCCGCGCATCCCCCCACGGCCGCTTCCGCGGCCGTCGTGCCGGCGGCCGCGATGCCTCGCTGGCTGGGGCAGGACTCGCCGTCGCCGGCACCGGCGCCGCCGCCGCACGGAACCGGGTTAGGAGCGCGATAGCCGCGGGGATCTCGGACCCGGCGGCTTCCTCAACAGGCGAGCGCTGATGGCAGAGCCGGTCGCAGACAAGCCCACTCAAGCTGCGCAGCAGCGCAGCGCGGGCTCGGCCGGGGCGCTGGGCCTGGGGCTTGCGGTGGCCCGACAGCTGGCGGCCTTCGCCCTCACCCTGGCAGGCGCCGCCCTGGCCATCCAGCTGCTGCTCTGGGTGTCGCCCGGAGATCCCGTGGACCTCGTGCCCAACGGCGAGCAGATCCGGGCGGAGCTCGAGGCCGAATGGGGGCTCGATCAGCCCTTCCTGGTGCGCTACGGGCGCTTCCTGGGCCGCGCGCTCCAGGGCGACCTCGGCAGCTCCCTCACCTACCGTCCCGGGGCCGAGGTGTCCGAGCTGGTGCTGCCCGCCGCGGGCCGCTCTCTGCGCCTGCTCCTGCCAGCCCTTGGCCTGGCCATGGCCCTGGGCCTGCTCATGGCCCTGCTCACGGCAGGGCACCGCAGCGTGCTGCGCCGGGGCGGCCAGATCCTCAGCGTGGCGCCGGTCTTCCTGCTGGCGTTCCTGGCCGCGCACCTGCTCAACGAGAGCGCACACGCCGCCATGCAGCGGGGCATGATCGAACGACCGGACTGGTTTGCCCTGCCCGACACCGACAGCCTGCTCAAGAGCCTGCTGGCCGTGCTCGTGCTGGCAGTGGGCTCGGGCGCGCTCACCGAGGTGCACGGCGCGCTCGAAGACGAGATCGTCAGGCTCAGGAACGCTCCCTTCGTAGAAGCAGCCCTGGCCCGCGGCGCACCGGTGTGGCGCCACCTGCTCTGGAACCTGCTGCCCCCCCTCACCACCATCGCCTCGAGTCGAGCGGCCTTCTTCGTCGGTGGGCTGGTGATCATCGAGAAGGTGCTGCACCTCAATGGCGCCGGGTCCATGCTGTGGCAGGCCTGCAGGCTGCGCGACTATCCAGTGGCGCTGGGCATCACCGTCCTGGCCGCCGTGGCGGTCTGCAGCGCACGGCTGCTGGGCGACCTGGTGCGGCTGGCGGTGGATCCCCGCCTGCGGGGGAGCTCACCATGAGAGCCTCCGCCTGGATGGGCGCTTCCCTGCTGGCGGTGGTAGCCCTGGCGGGCATCACCGGCGCCGTGCTGCCCGACTCCCTGCTGCCATACGACATCGTCGCCGACGTGGACCCCACCAGGGCGGGCCTGCCACCGGGTACGGATCACTGGCTGGGCACCGACCACCTGGGCCGTGACGTGTGCTGGAGGCTGCTGCTGTCTTCGCGCGCCTTCGCAGGTCCCGGCCTGCTCGCCTGCCTGCTGGCCTCGCTCATCGGCGTCGGCGCGGGCTCCCTGGCGGGCTACGCCGGCGGCCCCCTGGCCGCAATGGTGCGCTATCTGGCCACGGTCACCGCCTCTATTCCTCGCTTTGTCCTGGTGCTCCTGGCTATCGCCATCTACGGCAACAGCACCTGGCTCATCGGTGCTGTGGCTGGCGTCGCCTACGCACCCTCGGTGGCCGAGGCGGTCTACACGCGCATCGACTCCCTGAGACGGGCGGAGTTCGTGCTCGCCGCGCGGGCCCACGGCCTCGGCTCGGGCCGCATCCTGCTCTACCACTTGCTGTGGGTCAACTGCCGCCGAATGGTGGGTCGCCACGCCCTGAACCTCTTCGGCTACCTGCTCCTGCTGGAGACCACCCTCTCCTACATCGGGGGCTTCGGCGTCATGGAGCCCGAGCCGAGCTGGGGCAACATGCTGGCCTTCGAGTTCGGCTACAGCACCGCCAACCCGTGGGGGGTCTGGGCACCGGTGCTGGCCATCTGGCTCACCATCCTGGCCTGCGGGCTGCTGGGCGAGGCCCTGGCGGAGCGTCGTCATGGCTGATCGGATCAGCCTGCGCGGGCTGCGGATCCAGGCGGGAGAAGAGCTGCTGGTGTGCGACGTGGACCTCGAGCTGGAGGCGGGCGAGATCCTGGCCCTGGTGGGCGCGTCGGGCTCGGGCAAGACGCTCACGGCGCGCGCTCTGCTCGGCCTGCCGGCTCCCCACCCCGGCGTGGTCGCCGCGCAGCTCGACATCTGCCTCAATGGCCACACCCTGCGCCCCTACGAGGGGCTCTCCAGCGCCGTGGCCAGCGGGCGCACAGCCCGCTTCTGGAGCCGCGCTGAGGGCCGCTTTCGCGAGATACGGGGCGGCGTAGTGGGCTACATGGCGCAGGACGCGCGCGGCGCGCTGGACCCGCTGTGGACCGTGCGGCGTCAGCTGCGTGAAGCCATGGAGCTGGGCGGGCTGCCGGGCACCCTGGAAGGCTGGCTGGTCCGCGCTGGCTTCCGGGAGCCAGCCGAGATCCTGCCGCTGTATCCCCACGAGCTCTCGGGGGGTATGGCCCAGCGCGCCTGCATCGCCCTGAGCCTGGCCCGCGGCAGCCGCTTCCTGGTGGCCGACGAACCCACGACCGGCCTCGATCCCACCGTGCAGGAGTCGATCCTCGGAGAGCTGCGCGAGACCGCACGGGCGGGCATCGGCGTGCTCCTCATCACCCACGATCTGCGCATCGTTCCCCGCCTGGCGCAGCGGGTGCTGGTCCTGGACCAGGGCCGTGTCGTGGAGTGCCTGCCCTCCGACCAGCTGCACGCGGCCAGCTCTGCCGAGGTGCGCGCCTTGATGGAAGCCACCGCCCGCGTGGCTGGGGGTGCGCTGTGAGCCCCCTGCTGCGGGTCGAGGACATGGTGAAGCGCTACCGCCGGCCAGGCCTGGCGGGCCTGCTCCGCACGCGCGCTCCGGCAGCGGTGGACCGCGTCTCGCTCACCGTGGAGCCCGGAGAGAGTGTGGGCCTCATCGGCGAGAGCGGCTCCGGCAAGACCACCCTCGTGCGCGCGGCCCTGGGCCTGCTGCCCTTCGAGCAGGGCGAGGTCCAGCTGCTGGGTTCCTCTCTCCACGGTCTGAGCGGTGCGGAGCTGCGCGGGCTCCGGCAGCGCTGCCAGCTGCTGCTCCAGGATCCCGACGCCTCCTTGAACCCTGGCCTCACGGTGCGCGCCCACCTGCTGGAGTCGGCGCGGCTGCACCAGCCCGGGGCCGATCCTGGGGCGGCCGCCCAGCACGCCGCGGAGCGCGTCGGCATCGAGCATCGGCTGCACGGCGCTCCCCATGAGCTCTCGGGGGGCGAGAAGCGCCGGGTGGGCATCGCGAGGCTGCTGCTGGCCGACCCGCAGCTCACGGTGGCCGATGAGCCCACAGCCGGCCTCGACGCAGCCCTCAAGGCCGAGATCATGGACCTGCTGCTCGCCACCCGCGGCCCCGATCGCAGCCACCTGTTCATCTCCCACGACATCCAGCTCATCTGCTACGCCTGCGATCGCATCGCCGTCATGCTCTCCGGGCTGCTGGTGGAAGAGGTCCCGGTCAGGAGCCTGGGCCAGGCGGTGCACCATCCCTACACCAGCTCCCTGCTGGCGGCCGCGGGGGTGACGGACCGGGCCGCCGAGGCCCTGCCCGAGCCGCCACCGGTCCGCGGTGCTCCCGGCTGCCCCTACCACGGTCCCTGCCCCCACAGCACGCCTCGCTGCGCTACGCGCCGGCCCGAGCTGCAGCCTCCCCCCGGCGGGATTCGGGAGCCCAGACACCGCCTGGCCTGCCATGTCCTGGCCCCGGGAGGCCAGCCATGATGGCGCCCGCCGCCCTCCTGATGGCCCTGCTGGTGGCCAGCCCAGCGGTCCGGGCCCAGAGTGGGTCCAGCAGCCACGCCGTCGACCAGGCCCGCCTGTTCATCCGCAAGGGTTGGTATGAAGACGCCCGCGCCGAGCTCGACGAGGCCGCCGCCAGCCCCGAAGGGCAAGCAAGCTTCGACCTGCACTGGCTGCTGTCCGGGGTCGCCTTCGAGCTGCTGGACGTGGCCGCCGCGGTGGAGCACGCCCGCATCGCGGCGGGCCTGGCTCAGGACGCCGATGCCTCGGCTGAGTGCTGGCGCCTGGTGGAGTACTACGAGGGCAGCTTCGGGGCGCTGCAGGTCATCGCACCCCAGGACGGCATCGCGTCGCGGCTGCAGCTCGAGCTCACCAGCACCATCTTCGATCCCGAGCTCAAGCGCTTCATCAGCCGCAGGACCCTGGCCCTCACCGAGCGCATCCCACTCCCCACCGAGTTCTGGCTGCCCGCCGGCGACTACCTGGTCAACGGCGAGCCGGTCACCGTCAACGCCGGCCGACAGGCCTCCCTGCGGCTACCGCTGTCCGCCATCGGGTCCCGCGGCCTGGCCTCGCTGCAGGTGGTGCGCCTGGAACTCTCAGGCGGCTTCGGAGTGTTGTTCGGGTCGCGGGTCTCCAACCTGCACCCGGGCATCGACTCCCAGCTGGCCCTCACCGTCCCCGTGGGCCGCGCCTTCCTGGGGCTGACCATCGACAAGAGCTTCCGCAGCTACGACGTCGAAGAATACGGCCCCTCCTCCAGCCCCGAGGCCTTCGCCGGAGGCCTGCTCGTGGGCACCGAGGTCCTCGCGGGCGGCCCCCTCGCGCTGCGACCGGGCCTCGGCTACCGCTACGGCTTCCTGCCCGGCGTCGCCTTCGACTGCGTCGATTCCGATGCTGGGATCAGCTGCACCAGCCAGCTGCCCGAGGAGCAGGTCAGCACCCGCTACTACGGGA
Source organism: uncultured Enterobacterales bacterium (assembly GCA_964512185.1). Taxonomy (GTDB): domain Bacteria; phylum Myxococcota_A; class UBA796; order UBA796; family JAFGLY01; genus CAZEJJ01. The sequence continues at coordinate 50,459 of CAZEJJ010000017.1, forward strand.
TCGGCCGCGTGCACCTGCCCTATGGCCAGCTGTCCATCGACTATCGGCAGGGCGGCCGCACCAATGCCCTCGGCGTGGGGGTCCGCGTCGTGGTCGACGGGGTCTTCGGCGATCTGCCGATCCAGAGCCAGGGTCAGCGAAGCGCGGCTGGCTCCGAGGCCAGCGTCCCCGTGACCATCTCCGATGGCCGCTTCTCCGCGGCCGGTGTGCGCCTGCTTGCCAACCTCTCCATCGCCCTGTAGAGCCCAGCCATGAATGCCAGCCCCCTCTTCCTCGCCCTGCTCCTGCCCACCGCCGCCTGGTCCAAGGCCGCGCCCATCGGGCCCGACTACCAAGGCAACTGCCAGAGCCCCCACTGGTCTCCTGACGGCTCGCGCCTGTCCTACGAGGTGAACTACCACGACCGCAAGGTGATCGAGCTCTTCGTGCTCGTCCCGGGACAGGGACAGCCCCAGCCCGTCCGCCCTGTGGCGCGAGGCACCCGCTCCATCACGGAGGGCTTCCAGACCGCCAGCGCGGAGATGGTGGTGCACGAGCTGTCCTGGGCGCCTCCCGCCCTGGGCCGCTTCGTCTACTCCGCCTCGGGCCCGGACCGCGACTACGACATCTACATCGACGCCTCACCCCAGCCCATCGTGCGCGCTCGCGGAGCCGACGGCGGCCCGCAGTGGAGCCCCGATGGCCGCTGGATCGCCTTCACCAGTGCGCGCACAGGACAGGGTGACATCTACCTGGTGGACACCGAACAGATCGAGCTGGCGCCCCGCCAGCTCACCGACGCTCCCACCTCGGCCGAGCTGTACCTCGAGTGGTCCCCCGACTCCAGCAAGCTCGCCTACGTGGGCCACACCGACGAGGGCGACAACCTCTTCGTCATCGATGACCTGGAGCAGCCCAGCCCCCAGCTGGTCACCAGCTGGGGTCACACCCAGACCCGGCCCAGCTTCTCCCCCGACGGCCGCAACCTGGCCTTCTACTCCAACCACCAGGATGCCACCCGCTTCGACCTGTACACCATGCCCCTCGGCGGCACGCCGCGGCTGGTGGCCGAGCGGGTGGTCATGGACATCGCCGGTCCCGCGTGGACCCCCGACGGCGACCACCTGGTCTATGTGCTCGACGACGAGACCCGCTACGATCCGGTGTACGCGGCGCCCGTCAACGCCCCGGATCGCGCCCGGCCCGTGCCCACCCAGACCGTGGGCAACGGCGACCTGGATCTCACCCGCGGCACCGATGGACGCCTGTACCTGGCGGTCACGGCCCAGGGCCTCGAGGCCGACGCCGAGCGCGACTTCAAGCGCATCTTCGTGATGGAGCTCGCCGATCTGCCCTGAGCGGTCTCATGGCTACCAGCCCAGCGCCAGCACGTGGCAGAAGAGCTGCACGGGGCTGGTGACGGGCTGCAGATAGAGCTCGAAGGCGCCGGAGAAACCCGCCAGCGGGAAGCCCGGTAGCTGCGCGCGCAGGATGGGCGCGTCGTGCTCGGGCAGCCCCTGGAAGCCCGGGCCCCGGCCGCTGCAGTTGACCGAGACGCCGAAGCTCGGGCGGCCGCGCAGGCCCACGCTGCGCTGCAGCTCGAGGGCGGCGGCGTTCAGCTCCTGGCAGGCCCAGCGCCGCTCCCTCTTCACGAGCAGGACCCAGGATCCCTGCTCCAGCTCGCCACCCGTGTAGAACGTGCCGAGCTTGCGCTCGACGCCCAGCAGGGGCCGCACGGCGTAGCCACCGCGGAGCGCGCGCTTCATGTCCGAGTGCATGGCGGAGCCGAGCATCACCCGGCGGCCGAGATCGTCCTCGGAGATGTGACCCGCCCTGATCAGCTTCTTGATGAACTTGAGGGGCGGAGAGCCTTCGAGAGCGCTGAGCAGCCGACCGCGGGAGGCGGTGACCTTGAGGGGGCCGGTGAGCGGCCGGCATGAATGGGCCACGGCGGTCTCAGGAGCGCAGCCGGCGATACCGAGGGTGGCGAAGGCGTCTCCGTGGATGCCTTCCTCGGTGAAGACCCAGTCGGCGCCATCTGCGTTGACGGCGCCCCCGCCCACCAGCCGCGCCCGCGGTGCCGAGCCCAACAGCCCCGTGACGAAGGGTGGCGGGTTGAAGCCCGAGGCGGAGACCATGGCCACCACCAGGTCGCCTCGCTCCAGCCCCGCCGTGATGGCGGCGCCGGCCTGGCCGGGGTGACGGGTGAGATCGGGAAAGAGCAGCGTGGAGAAGCGCCACGGCTGGGGATCCTGGAAGGTCATCACCGCCACCGCTGGTCGCTCGTGCACCTCGCGGCCACCGACGCTCAGACCGGACACCACCGCGCCAGCGAAGCGCGCGATGCCCAGGCCCTCTCCCAGCTGCCGGCAGACGCGATCCAGCGAACGAGCGTGGGGTGGCGTGACCCAGCACAGCGCTGCGTCGGCCCCACCAGCTCTGGACTGCACGATGGCTCGGCCGGCGGCCTCGGACACCGCGTGGACGGGATTCTCCCGCAGCGAAAGACTGGCACCGACGCGCAAACGCACCTCCGTCCCACGGACCTGCAGATCCTAACCCGACCGCGGACCCCTTCCTGGGGATCAGCCCCTGTCCGTGGCGCGAAGCTCGGCGATGCCAGCCCGCTTGGCCCCCGGCAGGGTCGCGGAATACGGGGGCCGCCCCGCTGGAGGTCGTCCATGATCCTCGTGACAGGTGCAACAGGAGACCTGGGCAGCCGAGTCGTGCGCGCGCTGCGCCGCTCGGGTGCCGATCTGCGCTGCCTGGTGCGCACAGGCAGCGCCTACTTCTGGCTGAACGACACCGGCGTGAGCTACCGCTTCGGTGACCTGCGCGATCCCGACAGCCTGCGGCGCGCCTGCCGCGGTGCTGGCTGCTTGCTGGCCTGCAGCGGTCTGCGCACCGAGGGCCGTCACAGCCGCCACGACAACGTCACCCGCGACGGCCACCGGGCCCTCTGGGCCGCGGCGCAGCAGGCTGGGATCCGGCGCGCGGTCTTTGTCTCCTGCCTCGGTGTGGAGCGCGGGGCCGAGCGATCCCCTGCCAACCAGGCCCGCCTCGATGCCGAGGATTCCCTCCAGCGCTCCGACCTCGACGCCGTGATCCTGCGCCCTTCGCTCTTCGCCACCACCCTGGCCGCCGCGGCGCGCTTCGGAGCGGAGCACGGCTGGGTGCCCATGCTGGGCTCGGGGGACAACCCCGTCAGCCCAATCTCGCTGGACGATCTGGCGCTGGCGGTCATGGCCTCCGTCGACCACGCCGGCGTCATCGGCGCCCCCATCGAGCTGGGCGGCCCGGACACCATGAGCTACCGGCAGGCGGTGCACCAGGCCATCGACGCCACCGGCGACCGTGCGCGCCCCCTGGCGCCGGCCTCCTCCCTGCGCAGGTTCGGCCTGGGTGCCCTGAGCCGACTGCAGCCGCGCTGGGCCAACCGCCTGGCCGAGCTGCAGCACCACGCCAGCGCGGATCTCTCCGTGGCCGGCGATCCTCTCCAGGCGGTCTTCGGCCTGCAGCCCACCCCCTACGCCCAGGCGCTGCGAGCGGCGCTGGAGCGGCAGGCACGCCCTCGCGACATCGAGGCCCTGTACCCGCTGGTCACCCACCGGGCCCCGCGGGCCACCGTGTACTCCGCGGGCAGCGTGCCGGTGGCTGAGCTGCCCGAGGGCCCCCCCCGAGGGGAGTGAGCCCGCCCACCCAGTCAGTGGCCGCCGCCGCCCTTGGACTTGCAGCGGGCGACAGAACCCCGAATCTACTGCGACCCAGCAGCTCGCCGCCGCAGCGCGCCCTGCTTGCAGTGCCGACCTCGACATATCGATAATATGCCTTCACCCGGCACTACTGCGCAGAGCACGCTGCACCTGGCGCCTGCTGGCCCTCGCTACGATCCGGGCCGGCCGCCATGCGGCGGCCTGTTCTGTCGCCTGCTGTTGGGCTTGGCGTGCCAGAGCCGGTAGGCCAGCAGGGCGCCGATCAGCGCCAGCGGCACCATGGAGATGGGCCAAACTGACCAGCTCGAGGGCTCGGTGGCGGCGCCCACCAGCTCGCCCGCCTCGTTCAGCTCTTCGCGCGGCAGGATGAAGTAGTACAGACCCGACATGAAGCCGGTGCCCAGGTAGACGAAGCCGTCGATGATGCCCACGGCCACGCCCACGTTCTTGGCGCCGCCGAAGTCCATGCTGGCGGTGCCCGAGAGCATGCCGTGCACGCCGATGACCGCCATGGACATGGCGATGACCATCCAGCCCACCGCGGAGCTGTCGTAGGCGAAGATGAGCACGATGCCTGCCGCCGCCATGAACGCGTAGAGCAGGCAGGCCACGGGGCCGCGGCGAGACTGGAACAGGTGGTCGGACAGCACACCGGCCACCACACCGCCCATGATGCCCGCGCAGCAGAGCAGCAGGCCCCAGTTGTCGTAGACGAAGCTGTCGGTGAGGCCCAGCACGCCGTCGGTCTGCTTGGCGAAGGTGCGGTACCACTGCATGATGGACTGGCGCAGGAAACCCGAGCAGAACTCCACGCAGGCGATGGTCATGATGATGGGGTTCCTGAGCATCATCTTGAAGACGTCGATCACCGGCAGGCGTGGAGAGTCGTCGCCCGCGGTCGCGTCGCCGGTGTGGAAGTCCTCGTGGCCCGCCAGGCCCGGCGTGTCCTTGACCAAGAAGAAGTCGACCGCCCAGAAGGCCACCAGGATGATGGTGGGCACGAAGAACACCCAGGGCAGCCCGGCGTGGGGGGCTTCCGGGGTGGCGAAGCCGTCGAGGATGAACTTGCTCCAGTCGAAGGCGAAGTAGATGCCCAGGGAGATCAGGATGCCGAAGATGGCTCCGAAGACGCCCCGCTCGCGCACGTGGAACCAGGGGGCGTTGACCTTGACGATGGACACGGCCCCGAAGCTCTGGAAGTACATGTTCAGCGCGTACAGCAACGAGAAGATGACCACAAAATCGGTGGCCAGCTGGTCGTAGAACAGGCCGTGGTTGAGCAACGACAGGGACCCGAGGCCCATCAAGCCGTTGCAGACCAGCGCCCCGCCGGCGCCGATGAGGATGGCCTTCTTGCCGCCGATGCGGTCGGTGAGCGGGCCGTTGATGAGAAAGGAGAAGCCGTAGACGATGGTGCCCACCATGAAGATGAGGCTGAAGTCCTCGTTGCCCATCAGCGCCGTGCCGTCGGCCCCCGCCATCTCCTCGAAGGCGTGTTTGCTCACCTTCAGGTTGTAGCGCCCCATGTACAGGAAGGCGTAGGTGAGGCCCAGGGGAAGCCAATTCATGACCCTCCGCATGCGGTAGGCCTTGCTGTGGTCCACGCCTTCGACCTTGGGCAGGCGCGCGATGACGATGGCGATGACGATCAGCAGGATGGCGATGGGAGCGGACTTCTTGCCCCAGGCCACCAGGAAATTGCCCTCTCCTTCAGGCTCATGGGCCTGTCGCGCGGCATGTCCTGGCGTCTCGCCGTGCTCGGCATGGGCGGCCAGCTGCTCGCTCTCCGACGAGGGGGGCTCCTCCACCGGCTGCGCGGGCTCCGGCGCGGCCTGCACGGGCGCGGCAGCCATGGGCTCCGGGCTGGCGATGGGCTCCGCAGCGGCTGGCTGGTGGACCCCTTCGCCGGCCTGCTGGGCCAGCACCAGCTGGGGCGCGACCCAGAGGAGCAGGCAGGCGAGCAGGCCCGCGAGCTGAGACAGGCGCGGCGCCGAGAGGGTGGCTGGGCAGGCGTTCATGGCAGGCTCCTGTGGTTCCGTTGCAGCGCCGGTGGCGGCCAAGGTAGCACGCCTCACCCAACCGACAAAGCGCGCCGGGTCAGGCCGTGGATCTTGGCGAATTGGTGAGAACGATCGCAGCCCGGACAGACGCCCCAGCCTCGCACTTCGCCGCTCGCTCGGATAGAAAATCGCCCATCATATCGAGGAGCAGGAAATGCTCGCACGGCCACTCCGTCCCGGCATCCACTGGGTGGGCGCCCAGGACCCGGACCGCACCATCTTCGACGCCTTGATCCCCCTGCCCCACGGCACCACCTACAACGCATGGTATGTCCGGGGGAGCCAAGGCGACGCGCTGATAGACAGCGTGGAACCCATGTTCGGCGACCAGCTCCTGGAGCGCCTGGAGAGCATCTCCGCCAAGCCGGACGTGATCATCTCCAACCACGCGGAGCAGGACCACTCCGGCATGCTCCCGGCGCTGGCCGAGCTCTTTCCCCAGGCGGAGATCCTCTGCAGCCCCAGGGCCAAGGGCATGCTCATGGGGCTTCTGGATCTGCCTGAGGATCGGCTGCGGGTCGTGGCGGACGGCGAGCGGATCTCCCTGGGCGATCGCAGCCTGGAGTTCCTCCACGCCCCCTGGGTGCACTGGCCCGAGACCATGCTCACCTGGCTGCCCGAGCAGGGTGTGCTCTTCCCCTGCGATCTCTTCGGCTCCCACTTCGCCTCCAACAGCGCCTGGGCCTCCCAGGCCGTGGGCGTCCTCGCAGAGGCCAAGCGCTACTACGCCACCATCATGATGCCCTTCACCAAGCCCATCAAGAAGCACCTGGACAGGCTGGGAGCGCTGGACATCCAGCTCATCTGCCCCAGCCACGGGCCTTCATGGGACCAGCCGTCGGTCATCATGGACGCCTACCGGGAGTGGACCTCGTATCCGGTGAAGGACAAGGTGCTGATCGCCTACGTGAGCATGCACGAGAGCACGCGTCGCATGGCGCTCCATCTCGAAGACCGGCTCTTCCAGCACGGCATCGCTGTGGAGATCTTCGATCTCGAGAAGGTGGACCTGGGCATGGTGGCGGCCGCTGCGGTGGACTCCGCCACCGTCTTGATCGGCTCACCCACCGTGCTGGGTGGCGCCCATCCTCTCGCGGTGTCCGCGGCCTACCTGCTGGCCCAGCTCAAGCCGCGCACCCGCTGGCTCGGCATCTTCGGCAGCCACGGCTGGGCCGATCGCTCCGTCTCGCACCTGGAGAGCCTGCTCAAGCCCATGAAGGCCGAGCGCCTGCCGCCGGTGACCGTCAAGGGCCACCCCAGGTCCGACGCCATCCAGGCCATCGATGCCCTGGCAGCCCAGATCGTGGAGCGTCACCAGCAGCTCTGAGAGCGGCGGCTGCGTTCCAACTCCCCCCCTCTACAGTCCGTCCCATGCCCCGTCTGATCTTCCCGCAGTGGATCAACAAGCTGCTGGTGCTGGTGCCGGTCCTCCTGGCAGGCGGCGGGCTCTACGCCGCCTGCCTGGTGGCCTGGGGGGCCTCTCCCCGCACCACCGACGTGGGCTACCAGCCAGCGCAGCCGGTGGCCTACAGCCACGCGCTGCATGTGGGCGAGCTGGGCATCGATTGCCGCTACTGCCACACGCCCGTGGAGTCGGCGGCCCATCCCAGCCTGCCCCCCACCCAGACCTGCATGAACTGCCACCAGCGGGTGCGCACCGAGAGCATCCACCTGGTGCCCATCCAGGAGAGCTTCAGCTCGGGCCTGCCCGTGGAATGGATCCGGGTGCACGACCTGCCCGACTACGCCTACTTCGACCACTCCGTGCACGTGCTGCAGGGAGTGAGCTGCCTGGAGTGCCACGGGCGCGTGGACCGCATGCAGCAGGTGTGGCAGGTGGAGCCCCTGAGCATGAGCTGGTGCCTGGACTGCCACCGGGATCCTGCTCCGCAGCTTCGTCCTCCCGAGCTGGTCACCGACCTGAGCTGGAGCCCGCGGCAAGACCCCGGAGCTCTCGGGCGGCAGCTGCGCGATGCCGACGACATCTCCCCCCCGGAGGACTGCGCCGCATGCCACCGCTGAGCCACCGGCATCCACAGGGCCCCTACTGGCGCAGTCTGGCCGAGCTGGCGAGCGACCCGGAGCTGCGCGAGCTGGTGGATCACGGCGTGGCGCTTCCCAGCTCCCCCCCGCGACCCTCGCGCCGCGGTTTCCTGAAGGGCATCGGCGCCTCCGTGGCGCTGGCGGGCCTGGCGGCCTGCCGCTGGCCCGAGGAGACCATCCTCCCCTACGCCCATCGAGATCCCGAGCACAGCCCGGGCGTGCCGCGCTACTTCGCCAGCTCCCTCGAGCTGGCGGGCGTGGCCACCGGCGTGGTGGTCACCAGCTATGATGGCCGTCCCATCAAGATCGAAGGCAACCCACTGCACCCCGGCAGCCTGGGCCGGGCCAGCGCCCAGACCCAGGCCGCCGTGCTGGGCCTGTACGATCCCGACCGCTCCCGCCGGCCCGTGCAGGGTGCGGGCGCCGCGCCCTCAGCGCGCAGCTGGGATGAGTTCAGCGCGTGGCTCCAGGAGCGCGTCGCAGCCCATCGCGCTGGCACCGGAGGGGGCGATCTCAGGATCCTCTCCACCGCCACCAGCTCCCCCACCTTCGAGCGTCTGGCGCTCTCCCTGCAGTCCAGCCTGCATGGCACCGCGTGGCACAGCTGGGAGCCGGTGAACCGAGACAACGAGCTGGAGGGAGGCCGACAGGCGCTGGGGCGCCCGGTGCGCCCCCTGCTGGGCCTCGGCGCGGTCCGCGTGCTGGTGAGCCTCGACGCCGACCTGCTGCACACCCACCCAGACGCCCTGCGGCTGGCGGGGCAGCTGGCCGCTGCCCGCGATCCCGACGGCGAGCATCCCCTCCGACTGCTGGTGGCCGAAGCCGGCTTCAGCGTCACCGGCGCCGCCGCCGACCAGCGCTGGGCGCTGGCCCCCTCGGCCATCCCCGGTGTCGGGGTGGCGCTCGCCCTGCGCCTGCTCGACACCCACGGCCTGGCGGCACCCGTAGGTTCCGAACGAGCGGTGTCCAAGCTGCGCAGCCTGTCCAGCGCGATCCACCCACCGGCTTGGGTGGACCAGCTCGCCCGAGCTCTGGCCACGGCCGGAGACAGCGGGCTGCTGGTGGTGGGCGCCCACCAGCCCCCGCAGCTGCACGCTCTGGCCTGGCTGATCAACGGAATCCTGGGCTCCCGGGCCCTGCGCGCCGTGCCCGTAGCCGACCGCCCGGGACACAGAGACTCCCTGGCCGCGCTGGTGCAGGACATGCAGGCCGGCGAGGTCTCCACCCTGCTCATCCTCGGGGCCAACCCCATCTACGATGCCCCAGCCGACCTCGAATTCGCTGCCGCCCTGGCCGAGGTTGCCCACAGCGTGCACCTGGGTGCCTACCGCGACGAGACGGGCAGCGCCTGCGGCTGGCACCTGCCCCAGGCCCACGCCCTGGAGTCCTGGGGCGATGCCCGCGCCTGGGACGGCACCATCTCGCTGGTGCAGCCCCTGATCGAGCCCCTCTACGGCGGGCGCAGCTCCGTCGAGCTGCTGGGCATGCTGCTGGGCGGCGAGCACAGGGGCCACACGCTGGTTCGCGAGACCCACGGCTGGTCTCCGGGGCTCGATCCCCTCGCCGCGGCACGCGCGGAGCACGACTGGGCCAAGGCGCTGCAGGACGGCTTCATCGCTGGCACGGCCACACCCACCCCCGCGGCTCGGCTGCAGGACTCCAGCCTGGCGGCAGCCCTCGCCGCGCTGCCCACCGCCGCTGCAACGGGCCTCGAGCTGGTCTTCCGCCCGTGCGCCAAGCTGCACGACGGCCGCTTCGCCAACAACGCCTGGCTGCAAGAGCTGCCCGATCCCATCAGCAAGCTCACCTGGGACAACGCCGCCCTGCTGGGCCCGTCCACCGCCGCCGAGCTGGCGGTCTCCACGGGCGACCTGGTCGAGCTGATCGTCGGCGACCGCCGCGGGCAGATCGCCGCCCTCGTGCTCCCCGGCGTGGCCGCGGGCAGCGTGCTGCTGCCCCTGGGCTACGGTCGTTCCGCCGGGGGCAGCGTGGCCGCCGAGGCGGGCTTCGATGTGTACCCCTTGCGCAGCTCCGACGCGCTGGGCCACGCCACCGGAGCCCAGGTCCGGTCGCTGGGGGACAGCTACCGGCTGGCCGCCAGCCAGGATCACTTCCCAATCGACGAGCGGGGAGCCGCCGAGAGCGCCGCGCGCATCCCCCTGCTGGTGCGCGAAGCCGACCTCGCCACCTACAGGGAGCACCCCGACTTCGCGCAGCACGCGGTGCACCACCCGCCCCTGGTGAGCCCCTGGCAGGAGCATGCCTACGAGGATCGCGCCTGGGGCATGATCATCGACCTCAACCGCTGCACGGGCTGCGGCGCCTGCACCCTGTCCTGCCAGGCAGAGAACAACATCCCCGTGGTGGGCAAGCGCGACGTGCTCGTGGGCCGCGAGATGCACTGGATCCGCAGCGATCGCTACTTCACCGGCGACCCCGAGCAGCCCGGCGTGGCCCACCTGCCGGTGCCCTGCATGCACTGCGAGCTGGCCCCTTGCGAGCAGGTCTGTCCGGTGGCCGCTACCCAGCACAGCAGCGACGGCCTCAACGTCATGGTCTACAACCGCTGCGTGGGCACCCGCTACTGCGCCAACAACTGCCCCTACAAGGTGCGGCGCTTCAACTTCTTCGCCTACACCAAGGGGGCCGGGCCCATCGAGCAGATGCGCCGCAATCCCGAGGTCACGGTGCGCTCCCGGGGCGTGATGGAGAAGTGCTCCTACTGCCAGCAGCGCATCTCCAGCGCCCGCATCAGGGCCCGCAACGAGGGACGGGAGCTGAGCGACGGCGACGTGGTGCCGGCCTGCGCCCAGACCTGCCCGTCGGGGGCCATCACCTTCGGCGACTACAACGATCCCCACAGCAGGCTCAGCGCCCTGGCCGAGCGGCCGCGCAGCTACGAGCTGCTGCCCGAGCTGAACCTCAAGCAGCGCACCCGCTACATGGCCCGCGTGCGAACGCCGCTCACCTCACCGGGTGCCACCAGCGGCCACGAGGATCCCACCGACCAGCACGGAGGGCAGGGCTGATGAGCAGCGCCTCCGAGCTGATGGACAACACCTTCGAGGATCCCACCCGGCGCCCGCCGCTCACCCTGGGTGGGCAGACCTTCGGCACCGTCACCGACAAGGTCTGCGGCATCCTGGAGCAGACCAGGCCCCCGCTGGGCTGGTACGTGGCCTTCGCCATCTCCCTCTCCCTGCTGGGAGTGCTGGGGGCGATGATCGCCTACCTGCTGTTCACCGGGGTGGGAGTGTGGGGTGTGAACAACCCCGTGGGCTGGGGCTTCGCCATCGTCAACCTGGTGTTCTGGATCGGCATCGGCCACGCCGGCACGCTCATCTCCGCGGTGCTGTTCCTGTTCCGCCAGAAGTGGCGCACCGCGGTCAACCGCTTCGCCGAAGCCATGACCATCTTCGCGGTGGCCTGCGCGGGCATCTTCCCGTCCATCCACGTGGGGCGGGCCTGGGTGCTGCACTGGTTCTTCCCGGTGCCCAACCAGATGGACCTGTGGCCCAACTTCCGCAGCCCCCTGCTGTGGGACCTCATCGCCATCTCCACCTACCTCGCCGTCTCTCTCATGTTCTGGTACATGGGCCTGATCCCCGACCTGGCCACCCTGCGCGACCGGGCCAGCGGCAGGATCCGACAGCTGGCCTACGGGCTGGCGGCCCTGGGCTGGCGCGGCTCCAACCGCCACTGGCTGCGCTTCGAGCGCGCCTACCTGCTGCTGGCGGGCCTGGCCACGCCCCTGGTCCTGAGCGTGCACTCGGTGGTCAGCTTCGACTTCGCCACCTCGCAGCTGCCCGGCTGGCACACCACCATCTTCCCACCCTACTTCGTGGCAGGGGCGGTCTTCGGCGGCTTCGCCATGGTGGGCATGCTCATCGTGCCCTCGCGCCAGATCTTCGGTCTCAAGCAGATCATCACACTCCGACACCTGGAGAACATGGCCAGGATCATCCTGCTCACCGGCTCCCTGGTGGGCTACGCCTACGCCATGGAGTTCTTCATGGCCTGGTACTCGGGCAACTCCTTCGAGACCTTCGCGTTCCTCAACCGCGCCTTCGGCCCCTACGCCTGGGCCTACTGGGTGATGATCTCCTGCAACGTGCTGGCCCCCCAGCTCTTCTGGTTCAAGCGCCTGCGCACGAGCCCATGGTTCTTCTTCGCCATCTGCACCCTGGTGAACGTGGGCATGTGGTTCGAACGCTACGTGATCATCGTCACCTCCCTGTCTCGCGACTTCCTGCCTTCTTCCTGGGACTACTACAGCCCCACCTGGGTCGATGCCCTCACCCTGCTGGGCAGCTTCGGCCTGTTCTTCACCCTCTTCCTGCTCTTCGTGCGCTTTCTGCCCATGGTGGCCATGGCCGAGGTCAAGACCGTCATGCCCGCCGCCGAGCACAGCCACGGCGAGCACAAGCCCCTGGGCGACTACTGGGGTGACTTCCCGCAGGCCCACCGGGAGCGCTCCCGCTGGCGCGCCAGCATCGGCGAGGCCGAGCAGGCTGTCCCCGAGTCCCGCTGGCGGCCCCCCGGCGGCGATCCTCCCGACCGGGGGGAGGCATCATGAGCGATCACCGCAGGTGGGGCCTGCTGGCCGAATTCGAGGACGTGCCCAGCCTGGTGTACGCCAGCGAGCAGGTGCGCGACGCTGGCTACGAGCACTGGGACACCCACACACCGTTCCCGGTGCACGGCCTGAACGACGCCATGGGGCTGCAGCCCACCCGCCTGCCGCTGGCGGTCTTCGCCGCTGGGCTGCTGGGCTGCATCAGCTTCCTGGCCTTGCAGTGGTGGACGAATGCCGTGGACTACCCCTTCCTCATCTCGGGAAAGCCACTGTTCAGCCTGCCCGCCAACATCCCGGTCACCTTCGAGGGCACCATCCTGCTGGCGGCGGTCACCGCCTTCTTCGGCATGCTGATCGCCAACCGGCTGCCCGCCTGGTACCACCCCCTGTTCCGCAGCGACCGCTTCCTGCGGGCCACCAACGACCGCTTCTTCATCTCCGTCGAGGGTCGCGATCCCAGGTTCGATCTCTCAGCCACCCGCTCCTTCCTGGAGTCCCTGGGCGCCCTGGGCGTCGAGGACATCGTGGAGTAGCCCATGCCACGGCCCATCATCTATGCCCTGGTGGTGCTCGTGGCCGCGAGCCTCGTGCCCCTGGCCCTGGTGGCCAGAGCGCGGCAGTCCCGCAGCGACAGGCCCCGCATCCACCTCATCCAGGACATGGACAACCAGCCCCGCTTCGAGGCCCAGGCTGCCAACGCCGCCTTCGCCGACGGGCGGGCCATGCGCCCCCCCGTGACGGGCACCGTCCCTTTCGGACAGGCACAGCGCGCCAGGCCCCGGAGCGAGGCCATGGGACACACCTTCCCCGTGGAGATCACCGCGGCCACCCACGAGCCGGGCCCGCCACCCGACCCCCGGGTGTGCGCCCCCAGCCCCCGCCAGGCCCGCCGGGTAAGGGGACTCGTAGTGATTCCGGTCCGACCCCGGCACCACCTCGGCCCGACCTTTGTCAGACCCCGGAGATGCAACGAGCCCCTAAGCCATGCCCTAGGCACCAGCTCCACTCCAGACGG
>CAZEJJ010000018.1:0-63703 GCA_964512185.1 uncultured Enterobacterales bacterium
GGGGCGGGGCCCCGGGGGGGGGGGCCACCCCCCTGCCTCTGCGGGGGGGGTTTTGGGGGCCCACGGGGGGGGGGGGGCGGCCCCACGACCCGCAAGATCCGGGTGGCCTGGCCATCGCCGCCGCCGCCGCGCCCCCCCAACCGGCGCCACCGCCACCGCCCCCCCAACAGCCCGAGCCGCCAGCACCTGAGCCTGAGCCGACCGTAGCCGCAGCCGAGCCGCCTGAGGCCCGCGAGCCCCGCCCCCCCCGCGAGCCCCGCCCCCCCCGCGAGCGCAGCCACAGCTGGCTGCACCTGCGCGCCGCTGCAGGCGGCTCCACCTACGGCTTCGACTACGACGTCAACTCCCAGCCGCAGACCCTGCTGGCCGAGGGCGACCCGGTGCCCTATGCGCGCTCCCTGGCCTCCGACGGCGCCGACCGCGCCCTGGTCCCCGACAGCTCGCCCACCCCCATGCTGGTGCCCGCCATCGACCTGCAGCTCTGGGGCTGGATCCCCGGCTTCGAGTACCTGGGGGTAGACCTTCGCTGGCGGGGCACCTGGTTCGGGCTGGACACCAGCAGCTTCACCCGGGCCGACGAAGGCGCGGAGCTGTCCTGGGGCGACAGCCTGCTCACCGCCACGGGCCAGGCCCGCTACTACCATGACATCGGCGCGGCGCGCCCCTGGCTGGGGGCCCACGCCGGCATCGTCAGCACGGCCATGCCCCTGCCTGCCCGCTGGACCCACCCCACCAGCGGCCGCGCGCTGTGGTTCTTCCCCTACAGCTTCACCTCGTTCTACGGGGGCCTGCGCGGCGGCGTTGAGCTGGGCTTCGGGCTCGATGTCCGCCTCGACGTGAGCTGGGGTACCGAACAGTACACTGGGCTGTTCGCATGGAGCCAGACCTTGGAGCTGGACTACGGAATCGTCGATCCCATGACCCTGCACCTGGGCGTTGACAGGCTGACGCGCCATGTTGAGCTCCCCGGCGCCGACGGTGCGGAGCCCATGGCCGACATCACCGACCTGCGGGGCAGCATGTACATGGGCGTCGGCCTGGCCTTCTGAGGCCCAACACCCACCGAGGAGCTCATCATGGAGAACCAGTATGTCTGTGCGATCTGCGGCTACGTGCACACCGGCGACGCGCCCCCCGACGCCTGCCCCCAGTGCAAGGCCCCGGCGTCCAAGTTCGCGCTCCGCGGAGACGCTCCCCTGGTCTGGGAAGACGAACACAGGATCGGCGTGGCTGAGGGCCTGGACGCCGAGATCGTGGCCGGCCTGCGCGCCAACTTCACCGGTGAGTGCACCGAAGTGGGCATGTACCTGGCCATGAGCCGCCAGGCCGACCGCGAGGGCTACCCCGAGGTGGCCGAGGCCTACAAGCGCATCGCCTTCGAAGAGGCCGACCACGCCGCTCGCTTCGCTGAGCTGCTGGGCGAGGTGCTGCAGGCCGACACCCGCGCCAACCTCCAGGCCCGGGTCGACGCCGAGCACGGCGCCTGCAAGGGCAAGATGACCATCGCCCGCCGCGCCAAGCAGCTGGGCTACGACGCCGTGCACGACGCCGTGCACGAGATGGCCAAGGACGAAGCCCGCCACGGCTCCGCCTTCCAGGGCCTGCTCAAGCGCTACTTCGCGTAGCGTCTTCGCGAGCCGGCAGGCCTGGCGCAGCGCCAGGGGTGCGCGGGGTCAGCGCGCGCGCCGCCACGGCTGGATGCGCCGCGAGACCTCGTCTCGCCAGGAAAAACCAGCAGGCCGGGTGATGGCGATCCGATGAGCATCCCGTGGGCCGCTGCGCCCGCGTTCGGGGCGCCCTGGGCACGACCAGGACTTGCAGACCAGTCATCTACAGCTTTACAGTCTCCCTATACAGCGCGAGCCTCCTTCTGTGACACCGCCCACACCGCCCACACCGCCAACGCCGCAGGACTTCCAGAAGGCCCGACGTGTGCTGCCCATGACGGTGCGCGGCGATCAGGGCCTGCGCGAGGGCGAGGTGTGGTTCGTCGAGGGCGACGCCCTCACCTTCTGGTCCACCGAACGCCTCAAGCAGGGCCAGACCTACGAGATGCGGGTCGACACCCGCGCCCGCGGCAGGAACGCCGACATCGAGGTCAAGATCCGCCAGGTCATGGTGGGGCGCACCGCAGGGGCCAAGCACGGCTACCTGCACAAGGGCGTCATCGCCCGGGGGACCCCGACCGACACCGAGCGACTGCGCCACCGCTTCTGGGCGCTCAACCCGGAGCACGCCCCCGAGGACTTCCTGGCCGCGCAACGCGGAAAGCCCACCGCCCGCTCCCGGCCTCCGCGATCCCAGGGGTCGAGCTCCAGCTCCGAGGCCTCGGAGGCCCGCACCAGGCGCCGGCGCCGAAAGGACACGCCCTCCGCGGTCTCCGGCGCGCAGCGCCGCCGGCGCAGCCGTAGACGCAAGCTCAGCGCCGTCATCGCCACGGGCCCCGAGCGCGCGCGTGCCGCCGAGCGGGCCCCCGAGCCAGCGGTGCGCGCGCCCGAGCCAGAACAGAGCCGGCCGCCGGAGCGCACTCCCTCCGCCGATCCTCGCCTCACGCCGCCCGAGGATCGAGCGGCGCGCACCGTGCCGGTGCTGGGCCCGGGAGATCCGCCCAGCGTCCTGCTGCGCTTCCCCACCTCGGCGGGCATGCGCGCCGACCTGCGCGTCACCGCGGGCGAGGCTGTCTTCTTCCTGGCCCCGGAGACCAGGCTGCAGCCGGGCGACGAGGTGATGCTGCACATCCAGCTACCCCAGGGCAACTTCGTGCAGGCGGCGGCGATCCTGCGCCAGTCCGGGCCGCTGGGCTGCATCATCGAGGCGCGCGAGCTGCCCCCGGCCATCCGCCACGCACTGGAGACCGCGCTGCAGGGCAGCTAAGAAGCGCCCATGTCCCCAGCACACCTGGCCGCCCTGGTCCTCCTGACCGCCTGCTCCAGCGATCCCTTCCAGTCCGGGCGCCAGCTACCCGACTGGTCCGACAGCGGCCCCGCCGACACGTGTGAGCCCCCCACCGACACCGGCGAGCCCTGCCCCGAGGGGCTCATCTGCGTCACCGATCTGCCCTTCACCCACAGCGCCGACACCAGCACCAGCCAGCTCAGGGAATTCGACAGCTACAGCTGCTCCCCCGGCACCGACGAGTCCGGTCCTGAGCTGATCTACCGCGTGGATCTCACCACCCGCGGCGTGCTGGGCGTGGCCATCGACGACTCCACCTCCGGGGTGGACATCGACGCCCACATCCTGAGCACCCTCGACGCCGAGAGCTGCCTCGATCGCGGCAACAGCGACGCCCACGCCGCCGCGGAGCCCGGCCACGTCTACGTGGTGGCGGATACCTACGTCGCGGGCGCCCGGGAACAGGCCGGCCCCTACAGCATCACCATCGGCCTGCTGCCGCTCAACCAGGGCGACTGCAGCATGGAGTCCGGCTGGCTCGACCGCGTGGGCGACGGCGGTGATGCCCTGCAGATGCCCGCCACCGGCCCCATGGCGGTGGAAGCCCACCTGGTCACGGTGGACGACGGCTACGGCAGGTCCGCCTCAGGTGACTGGCCCCAGTCCATCACCGAGAACATCCCCAAGCACCACGCCATGAGCCAGGACGCCACGGGCTTCGTCATGGCGCGCGACCAGCCCTGGGCCCCCCAGGAGAGCTGCGAGTTCGGCCAGGGCTCCTACGGCGCCAAGCTGCCCGTGGCGGATGAGGGCTGGTACGTCAACATGTACTGGTCCAGCCGCCCCGATGCGGGCACCAGGATGATCCTCAGCGACGCCGACGGCCGCGCCGTAGCGGTGGCCGCGGGCTACGAGACGGGCCCGGGGGATCTCGACTACATCGGCGGCACCACCGAAGAGGTGCACGCCTGGATGGGCACCGGCCACGGCAGCAGCCTCACCCTGGGCTTCGCCAGCGACCAGAGCCTGCCGCTGGGCCCCATCGACTGCGACCAGCGCCCCCGCGCGCTGTGAACCAGGGCAGCCGGATCGCGCTCAGCTCTCCGCCTTCATCAGCAGCCCGGCCTTGATGGATGACACCTCCACCGCCTCGATCAAGGCGATGGGCAGGCCGCGCGCCTCCAGCTTGGTGATGCCGTCGATGGTGCAGCCACCCGGCGTGGTCACCTCGTCCTTCAGCGCCGCCGGGTGCCGCCCCGTCTGCAGCACCAGGTCCGCCGCTCCGCGCAACACCTGCGCCGCCATGATCCGCGAGATATCGCGAGGCAGGCCCATCTTCACGCCTCCCGCCGCCAGCGCCTCGATGACCTTGAGCGCGAAGGCCGGCCCGCAGCCCCCCAGCCCGGTGCAGGAGTCCATGTGGCGCTCGTCCAGCCGCACCACCCGGCCCACCGTGGAGAAGATGCGCTCCGCCTCCAGCAGGTGGTCCTCGTGCACCCAGCGCCCGGCGCACAGCGCGGTCATGGAAGAGCCCACCACGGCGGCGATGTTGGGGGTGGCGCGCACCACGGGGAGATCACGGCCCAGCCAATCCTCGATGGCGGCGGTGGACACCCCCGTGACGATGCTGATCACCAGGCAGTCGGCCTCCAGCCCGGCGCGGATCTGCTCCACCAGCGGCTGCAGCTCTCCGGGATGCACCGCCAGCACCACCAGCCGCGCGGCGCGCACCGCCTCGCGGTTGTCCAGGCTCACCCGGGGTCCGGCGGGATCGGCCCGCTCCAGCGTGCGCCGGCTGCGCGCGGTCACGACGATGTCGCCCGCCTCCTGCACACCCGCGGCCACCAGGCCGTCGATCAGGGCGGCGCCCATCTTTCCCAGCCCGCCGATCACCGCGATCCCTTCTCTGGCCATGCTCACCTCCTGCGCCCCGCTCAGGCGCGGTGCCGAACAGGGCGGCTAACCGCCGAAGGGCCGCGATTCACCCCGACTCAGTGCGAGCCCTCACACAGGACGGCCAGAGCTCATGCTACCTTGTGTGCCACATGCGAAGACTCTTCATCACCATGGTCGCCCTGGGCGGCTGTAATGTCGACTATGGCTTCCTGGGCTCCGGGGAGCCCGAGGGTGGTCCGCCCATCGGTCCCGAAGAGCCCATCATCGAGGTGCAGCCCACCGAGATCGACTTCGGCATGCTGGTGGCCGGCGAAGAGTCGGCCCAGGTGGTCACCATCACCAACAAGGGCCGCGCGCCGCTGCAGGTCTCAGACATCCGCCTCGACGATGTCACTCTCGACTACAGCATCATCGCCAACGACTCCGACCGCGTGATCATCCAGCCCGACGACCAGCGGCGCTTCACCGTCACCTTCGCGCCCATGGACCACAGCACCCAGGTGGGCCAGGTCCAGGTAGAGAGCAACGATCCCGACGACCCCCTGGTGCCCGTCGACCTCACCGGCAGCGCCCTGGCGCCCGACGTGTCCATCGACCCCTCCTACCACGACTTCGGCACCCTGGACGTGTACTCCAACGAGTACATCAACGTGCTCATCGAGAGCACCGGCACCACCACGCTGATCGTCGAAGGCGTCGACTACACCACCACCAGCGACGAGCTCAGCTTCGACGCTCGCACCTACGTCAACGGTGACTACCCCTGGCACATGGAGCCGGGCGACACCGCCACCGTGCGCGTGCGCTACATGCCGCTGGACAGCACCGCCGACGAAGGCCACATCACGGTGGTCTCCAACGACCCCGACAACCCCAGCGCCACCGCCAACCAGCAGGGCAGCGGCCTGGGCTTCGACGGCTTCTACTCCGGCTGGTACGTCTACGACGACGGCGTCGAGTACGAGACCACCTCCAACCCGTCCTACATCGTCAGCTCCCACGGCGACGAAGACCTCTACTGGTACGAGCCCTCCGGCGCCCACGGCCTGATCGACAGCAGCGACCCCGAGGGCGACTTCGCCATCATGGCCGAGTACGTGCTCGATCACGCCGGCGAGCCCGAGCAGGTCGAAGGCCCCTTCTACTTCGAAGAGGTGAGCACCCTGTCCACCTTCGAATTCGCCACCTTCACCTACTTCATGTGCGAATACTACCTGCCCGAGCACGACGATCCCTCCCGCTACGAGATCACCTCAGGCTTCGTGGACGACGGCATCCAGGTCATGAGCAACTCCCAGATCCTGGGGCGGCTCATCCTGGGCTCCTCCGGCAGCTGGCCCCTCGACAACGCCTGGCCCGGCGAGATCAACCAGCTCATCATCATCCTCGCCGACGACTCGGCCTCCCTCAAGTACGTGCACGACCTGGCCTTCTACCGCGACGGTGTGATGATCATGGAATAGGCGTGCTACGCTGTTCTCCCCATTGGAGGCCGCGATGCGACGCACACTCCTTCCTGTCCTGCTGCTCTGCGGCTGTTCAGAGTACGGCCTGAACGACAAAGACGGCCCCGGGCCCGGCGACACCGGCTTCGCCGCACCCATGATCGCGGTGGATCCCACCAGCATCGACTTCGGCAGCCTGGGGGTGGGCCTGGAGTCCGCCCACACCGTCGATGTGAGCAACGTGGGCCACGCCACCCTCACCGTGAGCGACATCTACCTGGCCGACACCAGCCAGCCCTTCAGCCTCACCGACGCCGACCCCATGCTGCTGGAGCCTGGAGCGTCCCAGAGCTTCATCGTCACCTTCCAGGCCGAAGATGCCGACACACACAGCACGCAGGTGCTGGTGGAGAGCGACGATCCCAGCAGCCCCGAGGTGCCGGTGTCAGGATGTTATCATCCTGGTGGACGACTCCGCGGTGCTCAAGTACGCCTACGACCTGGCCTTCTACAAAGACGGCGTGATGGTCACCGAGTAGGCCTCAGTCACAGGCGTCGTTCTCCGCCCCCGGGGTGGCGGCGTCACCGCCGGAGAGCAGCGTGACCTGGTCGCAGTAGTTGGCCAGGTCATCGTTGCTGGTGGGGTCGTACAGGTCGGGGTCCAGGCCCGTGGCCGCGCCCGTGGTGACCCAGCTGGAGTCGTAGACCACCTGATCCAGCGTGCCCGCCAGGTTGACGATGACGATCTCGTCGGCGGAGTTGGCCAGGGCCAGCTGGTTGCAGCCGGTGGTGGAGCCGGTGCCCCAGGTGACCTCGTGATCGCAGGTGGTGATGCCGCCGTTGGTGGATGAGTCGTCCTCGGAGCACAGCACGACGGTGTCGCCCGCGGGGATCACCAGCCCGCTGAGGTCCACGCAGTCCCAGTCCAGGTCCTCCACCGAGTGATCGTCCAGGGAGATGTCCACCTCGGTGAGGTTGGTGATCTCCATCATCTCGCCGCGGGCGTCGGCGGCCGCGTCGGGATCGGGCATGAACTCGGTGACGATGATGTCGCCCACGCCCGGCCAGATGCGCAGCTCGGCCGTGTTGGAGGCCGAGGCCACGTCGCCGTCGTCCACGGTGACCGTCACGGTCCAGGTCTGCTCGATGGAGGTGTCGCTGGAAGCCACCGTGTCCGTGCTGTGCGAGGAAGCCGCGCCGTCCAGGGTCCAGGCGTAGCTGGTGCTCAAGGCGTCGCCGTCGTCGTCCACCGCGGCGCTGTCCTCCAGCACCACCAGGTCGTCGCCCACCAGGGGAAACTCGGGGTCCAGGGAGATCACCGGGGCCACGGGGGCCGTGTTCAGCACGCTGACCGCCGCGGAGCTCAGGGTGGCGCCCAGGTCGTCCCCGTCGTCGGGGGTGGCGCTGCAGATCACCTCCTGGTTCTTGGCGAAGACCCCGGCCAGCGTGTCCGTGCCCGTGGCCGCCACCCCGTCCACCGTCCAGGCGTAGACATAGCCCTCGGCGTCGCCGTCATCGTCGGACCAGCCGCTGGGGGTGCAGCTCAGGGTGTCGCTCACGGAGGGCGCGGTGGGCGTGAGGCTCACGCCGCTGATGGAGGGCGCCGTGTTCAGCACGGTCACCGAGGCGGCGGCGGGCACACCGTCGTCCTCGCCGTCGTTGGCGGTCACCTCCACCATCCACAGCTCGTGCTTGCCGGTGTCGCTGGCCGAGACCGTGTCGGTGTTGAAGCCGCTCATCAGCGCCGCGTCGCGGTACCACTGGTAGCTGTAGGTCACCGCGTCGCCGTCGTCGTCCACGGCCTCCACCGTCACCGTCACCTCCAGCTCGTCCAGCGTGCTGGGGGAGGCGGGGCTGATGGCGATCTCCGGTGAGCCCGGCGGCGTGTTCTGCTCGTAGATCTCCAGGCTGACGCCGGCGTAGGCGCTCAGCCCCTCGCTGTCCTCGGCCAGCAGCGTGATGCTGTGCACCCCCACCTGCAGCTCCGCCGTCGAGAAGGTGGTGGTGCCGCCGGAGTCGGGCGAGCCCTCGTGCAGATCGCCGTCCAGATCGCTGGCCCAGATCACCGCGAGATCCTCGGCCAGGTCTTCCTCGTCGGACACCAGGCCGGCGAAGGTGGCCAGCTCGCCGGAGCGCAGCGCGTCACCGCTGCTCGGCGTGGTGATCTGCACCTGGGGGGCCTGGTTCACGTGCAGGATCTCCACCGCCACCGCCGCCGAGGCCTGGTTGTCGTCGCTGTCGATGAGCCGCAGGGTGAGCTCGTGCCAGCCCTCCTCCAGATCCGAGGTGGTGAAGCTGGTGCCGCACTCGCTGTCCAGGTAGCCCAGGTCCAGCACGCCCGAGAGATCGCTGTCCCACTCGTAGGCCAGCTGGGAGCAGGCATCCCGGGCGTCGCTGCCCAGGCCCTCGAAGGTGATGGCGCCGCCCGCGTCGAAGGCCGCGCCGTCTTCGGGCGCGGTGATCTCCACCTCGGGTGGAAGATCCGCGGGCACGATCTCCAGCGTCACCCAGGTGGCGTCGCTGGCGCCCTCGTCGTCCACCACCGTCAAGGTGACCTGCCGCTCCCCCGTGCTCAGCGCCTCGGCGGGCAGCTCGAAGCCCGCCAGCCCGTCCTCGGCGGCCCCTTCGGTGGACAGCTGGCCGTCGGCGTCGCTCATCCAGAGCACGTCCAGCGTCTCCGGCGCCTGGTCGGGATCCCCCACCAGCGCCCAGAAGGTGACGGTGTCCTCCAGCTGCACGAAGCTGGAGCCCTCGGTGGGCAGGGTGATGACCGCGGTGGGGTCGGAGTTGACAACCGTGAAGGCGTTGTCGGAGCAGGCGCCCAGCGCCATGAGTCCGGGCAGCAGGAATGCGCGCATGGCAGCCTCGAGGCGCAGCGGAAGCCGCAGCGTAGCACGAGTCCGCCCCGGCCAGCAGCCTTGAGCCGGCTCTGCTAGGATGGGAGAGCTACGCGAGCCCCTGGAACGTGCATGAAGCTGCTACCCCTGCCCCTCCTGCTGCTGCTGCTGGGCTGCGGTGACTCCAGGGACTCCGACTCCCCCGTGGAGGGCGACGCCGACGCCGACAGCGACGCCGACAGCGACGCCGACTCCGACGCCGACTCCGACGCCGACGCCGACGCCGACAGCGACAGCGACAGCGACAGCGACACGGGCCACAGCGAGGCGCCAGAGGAGACCGGCGACACCGAGCCCGCCGACACCGCCGACACCGGCGAGCCCATCGACGTGGTCGCCGCGCTGGACCCCTACGTCACACCGGATGTGTGGGTCTCCCCCACCGACCTGCTGGACGGCGCCCCGGCCACCATCACCTACGAGGGCAGCCTGGTGCCCAAGGCCAAGCAGCTGGAGATGTACTGGGGCTACGACGGCTTCAACTGCTGCGAGTCCGAGGCCATGACCGCCACCTCCAGCGGCTTCGAGCTCACCATCGACCTGCCCGAGGGCACCAACGCCCTGCACATGAACTTCTACGACCCCGACAGCGACACCTGGGACGACAACGCCGAGCTCTGGTACCACGCCTCGGTGGACTTCCCCTACATGGGCCCCTGGCTCACCTGGAACAACAGCGCCACGCCCGGCGACGGCATCGTCATCAGCTGGGAGACCGACATGCCCTGCCTGGGCGTGGTGGAGTTCGGCACCACGTCCAAGCTGGGCAGCTACGCCATCGGGTCTCTCATGGACAGCCTGCACCAGGTGGAGCTCACCGGGTTCTCCGCCGGTGACACCCTGCACTACCGGGTGCACGACAGCGCGGGTCACAGCAGCGACCTGTTCCAGTACGCGGTGCCCGACACCGCCGCGGCCCACAAGTTCGTGGCCATGTCCGACATCCAGTCCTACAACGAGGACGGCCACTTCCTGCAGATCAACGACGAGATCGCCGCCAGCCACGCCGACGCCGCCTTCGCCCTGCTCGCGGGCGATCTGGTCTCCAGCGACACCCCCGGCTACTGGTGGCTGCTCATGCACATGGGCCGCGGGGTCTGGGAGTGGCTGCCCATGCTGCCGGCCCCCGGAAACCACGACAGCTACGGCGCCTCCGCCATACTCACGGGCTTCTACCGCTTCCTGGAGCTGCCCTACACCTCCAGCACGGAGCCCTGGTTCAGCTACGACTTCGGCACCACCCATGTCCTGAGCCTGCACAGCACCGACGGCGCCTCCCTCAGCAGCAGCGGCGACCAGTACGCATTTGTGGAGAGCGACCTGGCCACCTGCTGGAGCGGCGCCACCCGTACCTGTGACTGGGTCTTCGCCAGCTTCCATGTGCCGCCCTACAACACGGGCATGCGCCACTTCTACGAGCAGGGCGCCCTGAGAGAGGTCACGTCGGCCTTCGACGGCCAGGTGGACTGGCACATCTCGGGCCACGAGCACATGTACCAGCGCTTCGTGCCCCTCGAGCACAACCAGGTCGAGGCCCCCTCGGGCGACTACGGCGTCGGCGCCAGCGACGGCGTGGGCTACCTCACCCTGCCCACCGCGGGCAGCTGGCCGGGGGACACCCTCGTCGATCCCAAGGACCCCGAGGCCAGCATCCGCGACCTGCTGGCCTTCCCCACGCCGGCCTGGACCGACACCATCACCGAGTCCGACAACGGCTTCGTCACCTTCGAGGTGGACGTCAGCGATCTCACCATCACCGCCTACAGCCTGGGCACCAGCTCCAAGCCCGAGGCGGCCAACGTGGTGGAGAGCTATTCCTACACCCGCTGACTTTCCCTTCACGGATTGCTGCGCCCAGCGGCCTCCGCGCCCGGTAGAATGCTTGCGCACCTTCGCTCCCCGGAGGACTCATGCGCCCCGCCGCCCTTTCGCTGCTGCTGCTGCTCGTCGCTTGCCCGGAGCCCACCCAGGAGAGCGCCCCTCCTGAGGACAGCGAGCCCGCGGTGGAGACCGGCCTGGATCCCGCCACCGTCCCGCTGGCGGGCGCCTGCCCCGACGCCACCCGCTTCGGGCGCTTCACCGTGGCTGAGACCCCCGACTACGCCTATGTCACCGGCCAGGCGCTGAGCGGCGTCGTGCCCATCAACGTGGCCAACCCCGTGTCCACCGAGGGCGAGTGCGTCCTGCTGCAGCGCGAGAACCTCTTCTGCGATCCCGCCTGCGCCGTGGACGAAGCCTGCGACTTCGACGGCGAGTGCATCCCCTACCCGCTGGAGCAGGACCTGGGCACGGTGCGCGTGCACGGCCTGCTGCAAGAGGTGGCCATGCAGGGCGCGGCCCCCGGCTACACCTACTTCGACACCAGCCTGCCCAACCCGCCCTGGACCCCTGGCGAGATCGTCAGGCTGCAGACCGGCGGCGGCGCCTTCGACCCCGTCACCCTCTACGGCGTGGCCCCCCAGCACCTCTCCGCCGAGCTCGCCGACTGGGGCATCGAGCAGGGCCAGCCCATGCAGGTCAGCTGGCAGGTGCCCACCGGCGAGGTGCGCAGCGTGGTGCGCATCAGCCTCAACGTGGACCTGCACGGCGTCACCCCCGCCACCCTGGAGTGCTGGTTCAGCGACGACGGGGAGGGCACCGTGCCGGCGGCCATCCTGTCCAGCTTCCTGGACCTGGGCATCACCGGCTTCCCCACCGGCACCTTCGCCCGCGCCACCGCCGACCAGGCCGAGCTGGGCGACGGCTGCATGGATCTCTGGCTCAGCTCCAGCCTCACCCCCGACATCACCATCGCCGGCTACACCCCCTGCCGGTCCGACGAGGACTGCCCCGACGGCATGGAGTGCAACGAGGCCCTGGAGCGCTGCGAGTGAGCGCCCCCATCCAACTCCGCGGAGACGCCATGACCCTCCTGCTGCTCCTGCTCGCCGGCTGCATCCGCACCCAGATCGCCCCCGACACCGACCACGATCCGCCCGATCCCACCGAGACCGGCGACAGCCAGCGCGACAGCCACGACCCCGACAGCGGCGACAGCACGCCCACCGTCGAGACCGGCGACACGGGCACCCCCAGCTACGACTGCGACGACCTGCCCGGCCCGGATCTCAGCGGACAGATCATGGACTGGGCCCGCGGCTACCACGACGTGGAGTTCGACACCGAGGGCCACCTGGTGGGCATGGACACCCAGGGCGGCCTGGTCAAGGCCACCTACGACGGTGACCGGCAGCTGTGGGTGCCCGGCATCTGGGGCGTCGAGGGCATGGATCGCATGGCGGACGGCTCCATCGTCTACGGCAGCTGGGGCTCGGTGTCCAAGGTGAGCCCCGACGGCGCCACCGAGGTGCTGGTGCCCAACGCCGGCGACGTGCACGGCGTCACCGTAGGCCCCGACGGCAACGTCTACTACGCCAACTCCGGGGTCTATCGCTACGACGTCGAGACGGGCGAGCGGGTGGAGCTGGTGCAGCGCAACCCCCAGCAGGGCCACCGACACGTGGTGTTCAGCCTCGACAGCACCCAGCTGTACATCGCCACCCTGGCCATCGGCGACGTGTGGGTGCTCGACCTGGACGAGAACCTCGACGCGGTGGGCGAGCCCGAGATCTTCGCCCGCAACGTGGGCGGCGGCTGGCACGACGGCATCGGCATCGACGCCTGCGGCAACCTGTACGTGGCCGAGTACTACAGCATGGGCCTGTACCGGATCACCCCCGACGCCCAGGTGCAGACCCTGGGCCAGCAGCCCGACTGGCCCAACTACGGCCACGGCCTGGACTGGGGCAGCGGGCTGGGGGGCTGGAAGGCCACCTCGCTGTACCTGCCGCTGCCCTACAACGGCAACAAGGTCAAGGAGGCCGACATCGAGGTGCCCTCCGGCGACCTGGTGCGCACCTGGAACGGGGTGCTGGTGCAGTAGCGCCTGCAAGAAAGCTCACCTGCTTCGCGTATGCCCTGCGTAGCCGCGGCCCTCGGGCCGCTCCTTCGCGGAGGAATCCATGGAGTCCCTCGAGCTCATCCTTCCCCTGGGCCTCGGCCTGGTGCTGGCCGCCTCGGCGGGCCTGCGCGCCTTCATCCCCCTGTTCACCATCTCCATCCTCGGCTGGCTGGGCGTGCTCGACCTGGGCGAGAGCATGGAGTGGATGGGCACGCCCACCGCGGCCCTGTGCTTCTCCGCGGCCGTCCTCATCGAGGTGTTGGCCGACAAGCTGCCCTACGTGGACCACGCGGTGGACGTGGTGGGCACCCTGGTGCGGCCCATGGCGGGCGCGCTGGTGGGCACCTCGCTGGTGGTGGGCGCCGAGCCCCTGCTGGCGGCCGTGGCGGGCATCGCCGCGGGCGGCGCCGTGGCGGGCCTGACCCACGCCGGCAAGGCCACCCTGCGGGTGGGCAGCACCGCCAGCAGCGGCGGCCTGGCCAACCCCCTGGTGAGCCTGGTGGAGGACGTTCTGGTCCTGGGCGCCGGAGGCCTGGCCGCCCTGGTGGCTTCGGGTACGGTCACCCTCTGAGCCGACCGGGATACCATGGAGGATCTCGAGAGGGAGCCCCCCGTGAGCCGACCCACCTGCCCGGGCCAGGACATGCGCAACTGGACACCGGAGGACATCTTCGACCTCCCCTGTCCCTCCTGCGGCACCGAGATCGAGTTCTGGAAGGACGAGCCCCTCCGCAGCTGCCCCAGCTGCGCCCGCGAGGTCCGCAACCCCCGCATCGACCTGGGCTGCGCCGAGTGGTGCAGGTCCGCCGAGCAGTGCCTGGGTTCACGAGCTGGAGCCAGGCTGGAGGCCTCCGTCTGCGACATGCTCATCCACGAGATGAAGCTCGCCTGCGGCGACGATCGGGCTCGCGCCCAGGCCTCCATCGCCATCCTGCGCCGGGCCGAGACCCTGCTGGGCGAGCGGGGCGGCGATCCGCTGGTCATCCGCTCCGCCGCCATCCTGCACGACATGAGCGGTGAGCAGGCCGCGGTGATCATGGAGAAGGTCGGCATCTCGGAGCGCGCCACCCGGCGCGTGGTGCAGATCCTGCAGACCCCCCAGGATGACAGCCTCGAGGCGCGGATCCTGGGGGAGGCGCGGGGGTGAGGGCCAGGGCTCGCGCGCCCGCATCCAAGAATCACTCGGCGTTTCCTGCAGGGGAGGGGTCCATCCCCTCCCGGACACCGATCCCGCGTCACCGCCCGGGGCGCCCGCCTCACATTCTCCCCGCCGGCACCCCGCCGCCGGGGTCCAGGTCGCGCTGCGCCCTCAGCTCCTGCTGCAGGGGGGCCAGCAGCTCGTCGGCCACGGCGCCGCCGGGGCCCGCCTGGCCGCTCTCCTCCAGGTCGGAGAAGGCGTAGCTCTCTCCTTCGAAGGCCAGCACCGGCGCGAAGCTGGGCACGAAGGCCACCCCTCGCAGGTCGGTCCGGGCGGCCACCACCTCGCCGCCGGCCCAGGCGCGCAGCTGCACGCCGGGCGCGGGGCGGCCGCGGCGCAGCACGGTGACCCGACGCAGGCCGCCCTCATCGGTCACCAGCAGGCGCAGCTCGCTGCGGACCACCAGCACCGACTCCTCCATGCCCCCGGCCAGCACCTGCACCAGCCAGGCTCCCGAGCCCTGCAGGGGCAGGCGGGCCTCGAGCTGCCGCGACAGGCTCTGCCGGCGCAGCCGCAGCCGCCGCGCGCTGGACGGGCTCACCCCGCTCACCCGCAGCTGGTGCACCTCCGACAGCCCACCGTCGCGCAGGAAGAGGGTCTTGAGGTCCAGCTTCCAGGCCCGCAGGTCCACCTGCTGCACACCGGCCACGCTCAGGGGCCAGGAGGCCGCCTGGCCGGGCTCCAGCAGCAGCAGGGAGTCGCTTCCCAGGGAGCGCGCCTCCAGGCTGCGCAGCGAGGCCCGCGCAGCGGCGGACTGCTGGGCCACCTGCTCGTAGCGCTCCAGCGCCTCTTCACGCTGGCCCCCCGCCTCGGCGATGCGGGCCAGCGCCAGCTCGGACTGGCCGCGCAGGGACGAGGGCTCCTTCGTGCCGTCCTCCTGCAGGAAGCTGCCCCTGGCCACCTTGCGCAGGTCCGCCCGCGCCTGGCGGCGCTGCCCCTGGGCTCCAGCGGCGAGCCCCCGCAGGTACAGGAAGCGGTCCACGCTGGGATGCTCGGCGTGCTCGCGGGCCAGGCGAGCAGCCCAGGTCTCGGCCTGGGCCGGCGCGTCCAGCTCCAGCAGGCCCACCACCAGGCGCAGACCACAGCTCGGCCGGTGCTCGGAGTCCGGATGCAGGGCCACGAACTCGCGGTCCCAGGCCGCGGCCATCAGCCGCAGATCGGTGCGGGTCACGTCGGCCACCTGCACCTCCAGCGGCAGCTCGTCGCGGTCGGCGATGTCCAGCAGGCGCGCCGGCTGCTGGGCCAGCACGGCCTCCACCGAGGGCAGCTCGGGGTACTGCCAGGCCACCTCCTGCAGCACCTGCACCTGGGCCAGAGGTCCCAGCAGGGGACCCACCTGGCTGGCCACCGCTGCCTCGTGGGCGAAGGCCGCGTCCAGCCCCACGCGCCAGATGTCCACCGCTCGCTCGGGGCGCAGCCGACCGTAGGCCCGGGCCACCGCCGCCACCTCCTCCAGCGAGAGGCTCTCCTCGGGAGCCAGGTCGCGCAGGTCCTCGAAGCTGGCCACCACGCGCTCGGCGGGCGCGCTCGCCGCCACCGCGTAGTCGAAGCGCAGGCGGGCTACGGCCCGTCTCCGATACGGCAGCCAGTCGTCCAGCGCCCGCCCGCTCAGGAGCGGCGAGGGATCCTCGCCCATGGCCGCCGCCTGCCTGGCCAGCTCCAGGCTGACCCCCGGACCCAGCGGGCTGGGTTCGTCGCCATCCACCTGCACCAGCAGCGCCGCGGGCCTGTCCTCCACCACCAGCCCCTCCAGCCGGTAGCTGCCGCTGCTCACCGCGCGCAGCAGCCGCCTCCCGCTCCTGGGATCGGGCCACCAGTCCAGCCCGGCGGGCAGCAGCACGCGCTCCATGTCCGCCCGCACCACCAGGGCGTCTCCCGGCTGCAGACGACAGGGCTCCTCGCCACAGCCGGGTCGGTCGCCGCTCAGCGAGGCGCGCAGGGGCAGGCCGTCCGCCGAGCGCGGCAGGCGCCAGGCCCGGGGCCGCTCCTCCACCGGTGCCCGCTCCGCAGGCTGCCACCCACCCGGCGAAGCTCCCACCGCCACCGCCGCGATCCAGGCGGGCCGAGACGGATCTCCCAGCGCGGGAGGCGCGCCGAGCTCACCCAGCTGCAGCCGGCGACGACGGCGCTCGGAGGCCAGCTCCCAGCGCGCCAGCTTCGCCTGGGGCCCGTCACCGCTCACCACGGCCCGGCCCTCGTCCTCGCGCCCCATGGCCAGCAAGGCACGCGCCAGCTGGGATCGCTGCTCGTCATCGAGCTCCTCCAGCTCCCGCAGCAGGCGAGCCACCGAGGCGTCGTCCACCGGCAGCCCGGCGCGGGCGCGGCCGAACACCAGCGCCAGGCGCTCGTCCCGCTCGGCCAGCTCCTGCCGCAGGCGATCCGAGAACTCCTGTGCCACGTGGCCCCGCAGCTCCAGCGCGCCCTCCAGCTCCGCCAGCAAGGCCAGGGCCCGGGCCGCGTCGCCCACCGATCCGTAGGCGGCCGGATCGGGGCGCAGGGCCCCCAGCATGCGCTCCACCTGGGCCAGCAGGGCCGGCCGCTCCTCCGCCGTGGCTGCGGGCAAGGCTGCCAGAGCACAGCGCGCCGCGGTGACCGCGCGGCCTGGATCCCGGGCCGCCAGGGGATCGGGCTGCAGCGCCAGGCTCACCCGCCGCTTGGGGGCGGGTGCCTGGGTGGGGGGGGGGCGCTGCTCGTGGGTGTCCACCTGCGCGGGGGCGGCACCCCCCACCCGACCGGCCACCGCCAGGGCCTCCACGCGCCAGGTGCCCCCCCGCAGGGGCGCGGGCAGGTCCAGCTCGATCACGCCCTGCTCATCCGCCTCCAGCACCTGCCAGAGCACCCGCTGGCGCTCCCCCTGCAACGGCCGGCGAGCGGCGCGCCGCCCCATGCTGCCCAGCACGATGGCGTCACCACCGAAGCCGCCACCCCCTGAACCATACCCACGCGAACCCAGGCCCCCCATCCCCATGCTGTGGCCCAGCTCGCCGATGGGCACGCCCTCGCCCAGCACGGCCACCACCGCGTTGTCCTCCAGCTCACCGCGCCGCGCCGCCAGGGCCCGGCGGGCCTCCTCCTGGCGGGCCACCTCCTCCAGCAGGGCCCGGGCCACCAGCCGGGCGCTCGCTCCGTGCACCAGGTCCAGCGCCATGGCTCCCGCGCCGCTGCGCTCTATCCCCGGAGCCAGCGGTCCGGCCGCCAGGCCCGGCGCCCGGCCCACCTGCCGCTCCAGCAGCGTGTCCACCGCGCGCAGCACCACCTGGGCCGGCACACCCTGTCCCGCCGCGTCGCTCACCCGCAGCCTCAGCTTCCACCGCAGCGCCTCCGCCTGCACCTCCAGCTCCAGGTCCAGCCGCTGGTCCACCGGCAAGGTGGCCCGCTGCACCCAGCCGCTGGCTCCCAGGGCCACCAGGCCAAGCCGCGAGCCCCAGCGGGCATCCACGGGGACCTCCAGCGGGACGCCGGGCCGCAGCAGCGCCAGCTCCAGGGCCTCGCTGCTCTCCAGGCCCACCAGGGCGGGCTCCCCCTCCACCTCCAGCCGCAGGCTCTGGCCGGTGCCCACCGGCGGCGCAGGCAGCAGCCGGGGCGCGTCGGGAGAGACCTGGATATCCAGCGTCGCGGCGGGCAGGCCAGGGGCATCCACGTAGAGCCGGTACCGCCCCTCGGGGGCCCCCTCCAGCCGCAGCTCGGCCTGCTCATCCACCACCCGCTCTCGCAGCCACAGCGTGTGCAGGCGCTCGGGAGAGCTCGGATCGCAGGACGGGATGGTCTCGGGCCCTTCGAAGTGGAAGGGGAGCAAGGGATCCCAGGGATCGGGAGGCGCCTCCACCTCCAGCAGCTCCGTCACGCGCACCAGCCGCAGCCGCGCGGCGCCTTGACCGCGCAGCCGCAGCGGCAGCTCCTCGCCAGGGCGCAGCACCACGCGGTGCTTGTCCAGCTCGAAGCCGGTGCTCCCAGCGGTCCTTCGCGCTCGCTCCGCGCGCAGATCCGTGCCGGCCACGCTCACCCTAAGCGTCCAGGGGACCCCCAGGGGAGGTCCCTCCAGCAGGGCGATCCCCGCCGCATCGGTGCGCAGGGTCCCCGACCGTCCACCCTCCCTCCAGCTCCACTCCAGCGGCACGCCCACCGCCGGCTCGCCGCTCTCTTCCACCAGGCGCGCCGTCGCCAGCCGCTCCTCCACCTCCAGCGCCAGCGCGCGACCCTCCGGCAGCTCGTCGGCCACCCGCACCGTGGCCAGGGTGATCTCGCTGGCGCCCCCGGGGGGCAGGGCCACCAGCCGCGCCCAGCGATCCAGGGCGGCGAGGCCCTCCGCGCCCGTGGCGCCGGCGGACAGCTGCAGCTCGCCCACCACCGAGTCATCGGGGCCGGCCTGGAAGCGCCGCACCACGGGCCGGCCGATGCCCTGGGTGTCCGCCAGCCACAGCCGCCACTCACCCGGGGGATGCCCCCAGCTGCTGATGCGGAAGCCCAGGCTGTCGCCCGGGCGGTACACCGCTCGATCCACGTCCACCACCTGGCCCGCCGGCTGCGGATCGGGCTCCACGGCGCCGCCCAGCACCAGCAGGGCGGGGCCGCCCGCCGACAGGGCCAGCACCGAGATCTCACCCGGCTCCTGCCAGCGGGTCCGGTACAGCCCGCTGGCGTCCGTGCGCCCCTCCCGGTGCTCGTCCCCGCCCTGCAGCAGCACCCGCGCGTCCGCCGCCGGGCGCCCATCGCGCAGCACGGCCACCGCCAGCTCACCCCCCAGGTTGTGCGCCAGCACCGTGGTGTCGGCCACCAGCAGCAGGCAGCGGGCCTCGCGCTCCTCGGT
Source organism: uncultured Enterobacterales bacterium (assembly GCA_964512185.1). Lineage (GTDB taxonomy): Bacteria > Myxococcota_A > UBA796 > UBA796 > JAFGLY01 > CAZEJJ01. The sequence goes on from CAZEJJ010000018.1 coordinate 19,079, forward strand.
GGCCACCGTCACCGAGTACAGCCCCGGCTCCGGCACCCGCAGCGGCAGGTCCAGCACGCGGTCCTGGTAGGGCTTGGCGGCGGGCACCTGCACGGTCCAGGACCGATCGGGTGCCAGCGCGCCCACGTCCATCTCCGGCAGGTCCCAGGGCTGCCCACCCGACCTGTGCCAGCCCACCGGATCTACCCGGTGCAGCCGCAGCTCGAGCTGCTCGATGTTGCGCAGCGCCACCCGCACCGAGCCCTGCTCGCCGGTCGCGACCCGCCCCAGCGAGGCCACCGCCAGCTGTGGGCTGCGCATCTGCTCCTCCAGCCTGCTCGCCCCCGGGACCCCCCGCTCCACCCGCTGGTGCAGCTCCTCCATGGCTCCCTGGGGATCATCTCCGTCCAGCGCCCGCGCCAGGTAGAGGGCGCGCAGCGCCTGGGTGGCCGCCTCGCTGCCCGGCCAGCGCGACAGCAGCTCGAGCCGACGGCGGCGAGCCTCCTCCACCGAACCCACCACCTGCGCCGCCTCCAGCGCCGCGCTGCCAGCCCGCGGATCCCGCGGCGCCAGGCCCACCACCGCGTCGTAGGCCTTCACGGCACCCTGGCTGTCTCCGGCCGCTGCCCGGGCGCGAGCCGCGCTCAGCTGCAGCGCCACTTGTGCCTCCTCCACCTGGGACCGGCGCGCATGCTCGGGGAAGCGCTGCAGCAGATCGAGGGCCAGCGCCAGGGCCTGGCGGTGCTCCCCCAGGTCCCGCGCCAGCGTCAGCAGCAGCCAGCCAGCCTCCGCGGCCTCATCGCCGAAGCCCTCGACGACGGGCTCCAGCAGCTCCCTGGCCTCCTCCACCTGGTGGCTCTCGATGCAGCGCCGCCCGATGCGCTGGCGCGCGTCGCGGGTCAGCTCGGCGGCGGGCGCCAGCCTGGCCATGCCGCGCACCAGCTCCACCTGGCTCAGCAGATCGTCTTCCAGCGCCAGGCGCTCGCCCAGCAGCTCCAGGTCCTCCTCCAGGGGAGCCAGCAGCAGCCGCGCCTCGTCATCACCCAGCAGCCGCGCCAGGCGCAGCCGATCCTCGCGGTCGTCGTCCCCGCCCACCGCCCGCGCCAGCACGGGCAGCGCAGCCTGGGCTCCGTCGCCGCCTGGATCCCGGTCCCGCGCCAGGTCCGCCAGCTGGCGGGCGACGCCCAGCGCCTGCTCCTCCTCCAGGTCCAACCGCAGGGCCAGCGCCAGGGTCCGGGCCGCCTGGGCCACGTCGGGCTCGCGCTCCGCCAGCACCCGCTCGGCCAGCCCCACCAGGCGCTCCGCGGTGCGCCGGTCGCGGCCGGCACCCAGCGCGTCGGCTCCCAGCTGCTGCACCAGCTCTCCGGCGGCCTGCTCTTCGCCCAGGGCGAGCAGCGCCTCCGCCAGCACCCAGTCCGCCCGCCGCACACAGCCGGCGTCGCGGGGCAGCGGATCGAGCACGGCCACGGCCCGCGCGGGCCGGCCCCCCAGCTGGTGGACGCGGGCCAGCAGGCAGCGCAGCTCGTCCTCGTCCTCGCCCCCCAGAGCCTGCTCCAGGATGGCGGCGGCCTGCAGCGGATGACCGGCCGCCAGGGCCTCCATGGCGTCACCGCGGGGGGCCGCCGCGGCCGATGAGCAGAGGGACAGAGCGATGGCGAGAACGAGCATGAGGACCTCCAACAGGAGCAGGACCGTTCGTTGGGCGCCGAGTTCCTTGCTTGACGGCTGCTTGACCACCGGCTAGTCAGGCGGGCTGCAAGCAGCTGTCGGCTGCTGCTCGTTTCGGGCGTACAGGCCCGCAGCGCGCTATGCAGGCACCCCCCCCCACGTGGGGCTTGAACGCCCCGCACTCACAGTCGAGAGATACTATGTCGAAGAAGCTTTTTGTTGGCGGTCTCGCCTGGGCCACGGACGACGAGGGCCTGCGGGCTGCTTTCGAGCAGTTCGGTGAGACCACCGAAGCCAAGGTCATCACCGACCGCGACACCGGCCGCTCCCGCGGTTTCGGTTTCGTCACCTTCGTGGACGGCGCAGCCGCCGATGCCGCCGTCGCCGCGATGGACGGCAAGCCCCTCGATGGTCGTCCCATCAAGGTCAACGAAGCCCGTCCGCGCCAGCCCCGTGGTGGTGGTGGTGGCGGCGGCCGCTCCCGCTGGTAGGTCGGGACCGTACCCGTGGCGAGGCGCACCTCATACAGCTACGAACGACGTCAGAAAGAGCTGAAGCGCAAGAAGAAGCGCGAAGAGAAGCGTGCGCGTCGTCGCGCTCGGGACTCCGGCGCGGTCGATGAGACCGTCGACGGCGGCCTCGAGACGGGCGCCGAGCAGACACCTGGGCAAGAAGTCCCCGCCCAGGTCCCAAGCGAAGACTAGCCCAAAGGGCCAGGCCTGCCCGGTGTGCCGCGCGCACGCCGGGTAGGAAGAGTGCGTCTGGCTGGAGAGATCCTCGTGCACCGTTCCGCTGATCCTGATCGCCAGCGGCCACGGGGAGCCGGGTGATCAGTCCCAGGACCTGGTGCCCGCTCACGCCAGAACATTGAACTTTCGCTGAACGCTGACCCTCCTGGCCCGTTGTATGGTCAAGGCAGCCCCGAGCTGCCCGTCAACCAGCCTCGAGGTCGGTGAGAATGGATCAGCCGAGCACAGGACACGCCGCGTGGGTGCAGGCCGCGCTGCAGCGCTACGAGCGACCCCTCGTGCGCTACGCGCTGCGCTTCACGGGCGGTGACATCCAGCGCGCCCGCGACGTCGTCCAGGACACCTTCCTCAGGCTCTGTGAAGCGAACCGCGCGCGGGTCGAGGGTCACACGGAGGCGTGGCTGTTCACGGTCTGCCGCAACCGGGCCATCGACCTGCACCGCAAGGAGGGCCGCATGGGAACCCTGGACGATGCTCGAGCAGCGGTGCTGCAGAGCCGCACGGCCGGGCCGGCCGAGGTCGCGGCCCACAAGGACGCTCACCAGAAGGTGCTGGCCCTGCTGGAGCAGCTGCCCGCCGACCAGCAGCGGGCGTTCCGGATGAAGTTCCGCGAGCACAAGACCTACCGGGAGATCAGCGCCGAGATGGGCAAGTCCCTGGGCACCGTGGCCAAGCTCATGGCCGACGCCATGGGCACCATGAGGCAGCAGCTCGCCCCCCAACAGGCACTGCGGGAGGTGCGCTCATGACCCGCCACCTCGACGAGATCACCCTCACCTCCTACGCCCTTGGCGAGCTGGACCCGGCCGAGCGCGCCGCCGTGGAGCAGGCCCTGGCCGACGATCCCGAGGCCGCGGCGCTGGTCCAGGAGCTCCAGGCTCTCGCCAGCCTGGCCCAGGACGCCCTGCTGGCCCAGGACGCCATCGGCGAGACCAGCGGGGACGAAGGGCAGGGAGCCGCGCTGACCGACGAGCAGCGCCAGCTCATCCTGGATCGGGCCGTGGCCAGCGACACCCTGTCCACCACGGCGCCCAGGCCCCAGCTGGGCGCACCCCCGGCCGCCCCCGAGCCGGAGCCCGCCGAGCTGATCCAGCTGCGCGCCCGCCGGCGCCGCTTCCGCATGGTCATGGGCTTCAGCGCCGCAGCCGCCGCGCTGCTGGTGGGTGTGGGCGTGGTCTCCAGCATGACCGTGGTGATGTACGCGCCCGGAGGGCGCCAGCTCGCCCTCGGCCCCGTCGCCAGCCCTGAGCCTACCACCAGCCTGGTCCACGGCGACGAGCAGGGAGACGGGACCGAGCTGGCCGACGTGATGGACCCGAACAGCGCCCGGGACGGACTCGTGCGGAAGCTCGAGGCCCCGCTCCAGGGCGCGTCCGACACAGGTGGGCGGGCAGCGGCGCCAGCACCCCGTCCCCGCACCGCGTCGCCTACCACCAGTGGGTCGCGGGTCCTGTCCCCCGAGCAGCGCCGCAGCCTGTCCGCCCGTGAGCGGCAGATGCGGGGCTCCGAGCGCAGCGATGGGGTCAGCGGCGGCGTCGTCGGTGCCACCGTGGCGCGCAGCCGGGACAAGGCCAAGGAGGACGACGGCCGCTACGGCAGCGAGTCCTACCGGCCGGTGCAGGACAACGACTTCGCCGCCGTCTCCGACGCCCCCCTGTCCACCTTCTCCATCGACGTGGACACCGCCAGCTACAGCAACGTGCGGCGCTTCCTGGAGCACCACACCCTGCCCCCCGCCGACGCGGTGCGCATCGAGGAGCTGATCAACTACTTCGACTACGGCTACACCCCGCCCATGGGCGCTGTGCCCTTCGCCACCCACGTGGAGCTGGCGGGCTGCCCCTGGAACCCCGATCACCGCCTGGCGCGCATCGGGCTCAAGGGCCAGGTGCTGGACAGCTCCGAGCTGCCCCCCAGCAACATCGTCTTCCTGCTGGACGTGTCCGGCTCTATGTCCGCCCAGAACAAGCTGCCCCTGGTCAAGCAGGCCCTCAGGTTGCTGGCCCACGAGCTGGACGAGCGCGACCGGGTGGCCATCGTGGTCTACGCCGGGGCCTCGGGCCTGGTGCTGCCCTCCGTGAGCGGCGAGGACGAGCAGGCCATCCTGCGCGCCCTGCGCGAGCTGGAATCCGGCGGCTCCACCGACGGCGGCGCCGGCCTCGAGCTGGCCTATCAGGTAGCCGTGTCCAGCTTCATCGAGGGCGGCAGCAACCGGGTGGTGCTGGCCACCGACGGCGACTTCAACGTGGGCACCACCGGCCACGGCGAGCTCATCCAGCTCATCGAGGACCGCGCCCGCAGCGGGGTGTTCCTGAGCGTGCTGGGCTTCGGCATGGGCAACATCAAGGACGGCACCCTGGAGCAGCTGGCCGACAAGGGCAACGGCAACTACGCCTACATCGACGACCTGGACGAGGCCCGCAAGGTACTGGTCACCGAGCGCGCCGGCACCATGGTGACCATCGCCAAGGACGTGAAGATCCAGGTGGAGTTCAACCCCGCTGAGGTCTCCGGCTACCGCCTCATCGGCTACGAGAACCGCAAGCTGGCCGCCCGGGACTTCAACGACGACAGCAAGGACGCCGGCGAGATCGGCGCGGGCCACACGGTCACCGCGCTGTACGAGATCGTGCCCGCGGGGGCCGACCAGGCCGTGCCTGGAGTGGACCCGCTGCGCTACCAGCAGCCCGTCGCCAACACCGAGGCCAGCCACAGCGGCGAGCTGCTCACCGTCAAGCTGCGCTACAAGCAGCCCGACGGCGACAGCAGCCAGCTGCTGAGCTTCGCGGTGCGCGACGGCGGCACCAGCTGGGCCCACGCCTCCAGCGACTTCAAGTTCGCCGCCTCGGTGGCCGCCTTCGGCATGCTGCTGCGCAGCTCACCCCACTCGGGTACCGCCACCTGGGGCTCGGTGCTGGAGCTGGCCACCGAGGGCGCCGCGCGCGACCCCCACGGCTACCGGGCCGAGTTTCTGCAGCTGGTGAGCCGGGCCGCCGCCCTGTCGGGCCGCTGATCACCCCACCGGCCGCTCCCTTTTTCCTCGCGTCCCGCCGCGGCCCGCCATAGGAGCCCGGCACCGCCCCCCAGGGGCCTTCCCAGCACCGAGGAGCTCCCGTGGCTGACGCCCAGACCATCACGGCCGGCAAGGTCGTCTTCTTCCACTACACCCTCAGCAGCGACGTCGGCGAGACCATCGACAGCTCTCGCGAGGGCGACCCCATGCCCTACCTGCACGGCGCCGGCAACATCGTGCCGGGTCTGGAGAGGCAGCTGGAAGGCAAACCCGTGGGCGCCGCCTTCGTGGCCGTCGTCAGCCCCGAAGAGGGCTACGGCGAGCGCCAGGGCGAGGGTCCCGTGGCGGTCCCCCGCGACCAGTTCCCCCCCGACGCTCCCCTGCAAGAGGGCATGCAGCTGTTCGCCAAGGACCAGAACGACCAGACCTTCCCCCTCTGGATCGTCAAGGTAGAAGAAGAGCAGGTCTTCGTGGACCCCAACCACCCCCTGGCCGACATGACCCTGCGCTTCGACGTGGAGGTGGTCTCCATGCGCGACGCCTCCGACGTGGAGAAGGAGCACGGCCACCCCCACCTGCCGGGCATGCACCCCCACTGAGAGCCCGGTGGTCTCCGAGCCCAGGGGTCTACGGCGCGCACGGCGCGTGCTGGCGCCGATCTTCGGCCTGGACCAGGGCGCGACCACGGGCGCCTCGGTCACGGACCTGCGCCGCCAGGCGGCTCAGCGCTTCCTGACCGAGGATCTACCAGGCCTCGATCCTCCGCAGCTGCAGGCCCTGGCCGCCTTCTTCGGGTGCTACTTCCGCCAGGGCGCGCTGCTGCCACAGCGGCAGGGCCACGATCCGCAGCTGCACTGCCTGCCGGCAACAGAGGGGCAGGATCACTTCGTGCACGCCGACCTGGCGGGCTTCCTGGGCGCCGAGCTGGACCGCTACGTGGGCGTCCAGCTGCTGGACCTGGATCGGCTGGCTAGAGCTGACCAGGAGCGCCAGGCCTGCCTGGCCCTGGCCAGCGCCGTGCGCGACGCAGGCCGCGCCCTCATCGGGCAGCTGGCTCAGGCCGAGGCGCGGCTGCTGGCGGCCCTGCAGAGGCCCAAGCTGGTGCTCCGCTGCGACCGCGTGCTGCCCCTGGCGGAGCTGCCTGCGGAGCTGGCGGCCCGGCTGCTGGCCTGCCCCCGGCAGCGGCAGCGTTGGCGCGAGCTGCTCCGCGATCCCCGCCCCATCGAGGATCTCGACCAGACCAGCCGCGCCTGCCTGCCGGTGAACAGCGCCTGGCTCGAGCCCGCCGAGCGGCGCCGCCTGCTGGCCCAGCACCAGGCCACCCCCTGGACCGGGCTGTGCGTGGCCTCCGACAACCTGCAGGCCATGCGGCTGCTGGCCCCCGGGCTGGCGGGCAGGGTGCACGGCTCCTACACCGATCCCCCCTACAACACGGGCGGGGCCGGCTTCATCTACCGGGACGGCTACTCCCACCGCGCCTGGCTGGGCATGATGGCCGACCGCCTGCTGGCCGCGCGGCTGCTGCTGGCCCCCGAGGCCCTGCTGGCCATCAGCATCGACGAGCGCGAGCACCACCGGCTCATCGCCCTCTGTGAGCAGCTGGAGCTGGAGGTCATCTCCACCATCACGGTCAAGATGTCCCACATGAGCGGCATGAAGATGTCGCACATCGCCAGAAAGCCACCCAAGATCAAGGAATACCTGGTGCTGGTGGCTCCCCACGGGGCCAGCGAGCTGCGCCTGGTGCCGCAGCACGTGCCGGCCCCCTGGGGCGCGGTCTTCGAGCGCTACACCGCCTTCCTGGAGCGCGACGAGCGCGACCCCAGCGACCACCAGGCCTGGCGCCGCTCGCCCCTGCGCCAGGCCGCCCGCGCCCGGGGGGTGGATCCCAAGGATCCATCCGCCCTGGAGCGCTTCTGCCTGCAGCACGCCGAGCGCGTGTTCCGCACCGCGCTGAACCGCACCGCCCTGTTCCGCGACCTGCCCCGCGACCATCGCTTCCGCCGCCTGGTCACCCCCACCGGCCTGGTCAAGTACGCCCACAAGGGCGAGGAGGTGGTCTTCGCCGCCAGCCTGCTCAAGCGGGTGGACGGCCGCCTCCAGCCCGCCCTGCCCCTGGGCGACATCTGGCTCGACATCGGCATCAACAACCTGCACAACGAGGGCGGCACCGGCTTCAAGAACGGCAAGAAGCCCACCCGGCTGGTGCGCCGCGCGCTGCAGCTGGGCTCCGCTCGTCGCGACGCGCTGTACCTCGACCTCTTCGCCGGCTCCGGCACCATCGGGCACGCGGTCATCGACATGAACCGCGACGACGGCGGCGCCCGCCGCTTCGTGGCCCTGGAGCGCGGCGCCTGGTTCGACACCCACCTGGTGCCGCGCATCCTGCGCGCCGCCTGGGCTCGAAGCTGGAAGGGCGGCGTGCCGCGCCGCGGCAGCGCCACCCCCATCCACCTCAAGCTGCTGCGTCTGGAGTCCTTCCAGGACGCGCTCGAGCGCAGCCCGCTCCCGTCGCGCATCCCCGATCCCTGGTCCTGCCCCGCCGACCTGGTGGAGAGCGTACACCTCCGGCTGGGCCTCTCGCCCCAGCGCGTCCTGCACACCGCGCCCGGCCTGCTCCTGCTGGGCGCTGCCCTGCCCGGCGGCGAGCCGGTGCTCATGGCCTGGCGCCACAGCGCCCGCTGGCCCGACGCCCGCCTGCAGCCCATGCTCGCCGAGGCCAGCGCCGGCATCCAGGCCATCTACCTCAACGACCTGCAGCCCGACTCCCCCCTGCCCGCCGCCCTGGCCCCAGCGGAGCTCCGCCCGGCGGAGGAGATCCTCGCCTGACCCTCCCGCCCGCAGCGGGCCGCGAGCCGGATCCCGCCCTGCAGGGGAGCAGTTCAGCTGCTCCCGAACCGCCGCCTCACGTCACCGCCCCACAGCTCAGCCCTCCCGCAGCCAGCGCGCCACCTCGGTGGCGTGGTAGGTCAGGATGATCTCGGCGCCGGCCCGGCGCATGGACAGCAGGGTCTCCAGGATGCCTCTACGCCTGTCCATCAGGCCCTCGCGGGCCATCAGCTCCAGCATGGCGTACTCGCCCGACACGTTGTAGGCGGCCACGGGCACGTCGCTGATCTCGCGCACCGCCCGGATCACGTCCAGGTAGGCCAGGGCGGGCTTGACCATGACGATGTCGGCGCCTTCTTCCAGGTCGAGCCGCACCTCTTTCAGAGCCTCGCGCAGGTTGGCCGGGTCCATCTGGTAGCCGCTGCGGTCGCCGAAGCCGGGGGCCGAGCCCGCCGCCTCGCGGAAGGGGCCGTAGTAGGCGCTGCTGTACTTGGCGGCGTAGGACATGATGGCCACCTGGCTGAGCCCCTCGGCGTCCAATGCTGTGCGCATGGCGCCGATGCGGCCGTCCATCATGTCCGAAGGCGCCACCAGGTCGGCGCCTGCCCGGGCCTGGGACACCGCGGTCTTGACCAGCAGGTCCAGGCTCTCGTCGTTGTCCACCTCGTGGCCGTCCACGTGCCCGCAGTGTCCGTGGCTGGTGTACTCGCACATGCACACATCGCCCATGAGCAGCAGGGGCAGGCCCTCGGCCCTGAGCGCCCGGAAGGCGCGCTGCACGATGCCGTCTTCGGCGTAGGCCTGGCTGCCCTGGGGGTCCTTGTGGTTGGGGATCCCGAACAGGATCACGCCGCGCACGCCGGCCTCGGCGGCCTCGGTGCAGGCCTTGACCAGGGTGGGGATGGAGTGCCGGGACTGCCCGGGCATGGACAGGATGGGCACCGCTCCGTCGGTCTCCTCCTGCACGAAGAGCGGGTGGATGAGATCCTCGGCGTGCAGGTGGGTCTCGCGCACCAGGTCGCGCAGCATGGGGCTGCGGCGCAGGCGCCGTGGGCGATGGACGGGGAACATGGGAACTCCTCGCGGAACGGACAGCAGCTCAGGGGACGAAGCGGAAGCCGGCGCCGCGCAGCGTGACGATGTGGCGAGGCTCGGAAGGATCGGGCTCGAAGAGCTTGCGCAGGCGCAGCAGGTAGTTGTCGACGGTGCGCTCCACGGGGAAGGCGTCCATGCCCCACACCTCTTCGATGATGTCGGCGCGGGACAGCGGGCGGCCGCCGCTGCGCACCAGCAGGGCCATGATCTCGGCTTCTTTTTCGCCGAGCACCACGGTGCCCTCGTTGGTCTGGGCCTCGCGGGTGTCGAGATCGATGCGGTAGCGGTCGAAGGTCAGGATGCGGCTGGCGGGCACCTCGCGCTCGGCGCGGGAGCGGCGCACCAGGGCGCGCACGCGGGCCACCATCTCCACCACGTCGAAGGGCTTGGCCAGGTAGTCGTCGGCCCCCAGGTCCAGCGCCTGGACCTTGGAGCCCACGTCGGAGCGGGCGGTGAGCATGAGCACCGGCGTGCCGATGCCCAGCTCGCGCAGCCGGCCCAGCAGCTCGAAGCCGTCCATGTGGGGCATGGAGATGTCGAGCAGGAGCAGGTCGAAGGGTGCGCCCTGCACGGCCTCCAGCCCGGCGGCTCCGTCGCGGGCCCAGGTGATGGTGTGCCCCTCGCTCTCCAGGTTCATGCTGACCATGGTGCCCACCAGCTCGTCATCCTCCACCAACAGGATCCTGCTCATTCCACGACCTCCCTGGTACTCGCCGGCAGGCTTATCGTGAAGGTGGCGCCCTGGCCTGGGCCGGCGCTGCTGGCGGTGAGCTCTCCCTTCATGCGGCGACAGAGGGTGCGCGCGATGGACAGGCCCAGCCCGGTGCCGTGCAACACGCCGTGTCCGCCGGGCAGGCCGCGCCTGAAGGGCACGAACAGCTGCTCCACGTGGCCGGGCTCGAAGCCGATGCCGCCGTCGGACACGGCGATCTGGACCGTCGCCTCGGCGAAGCGCACCTGCAGCTGCACCACGGGATCTTCGCCCCCGTACTTGAACCCGTTGTCCACCAGGTTTTCGAGCACCACGCGCAGCATGTCGGGATCCGCGTCCACCAGCAGGCCGTCCGGGGGCAGCTCCCAGCGCAGCTGCACCGCCTCGGGGCGATGGGGCAGGCTGCGGCGGCGATGCTCGATGAAGCCCTCGAGCTGCCCCGCCAGCAGCACCGGCATGACCTGCACCCGCTGCTGGCCGGCCCGCAGGGCACCGGCGATGAGCACGTTCTCGATGGAGTGCTCCAGCCGCTCCGCCTGCTCCAGCCCGAGCGCCAGCAGGCGCCCCCGGGCGGCCTCGGGCACCCGCCCGGCCTGCATGGTCTCCAGCAGGGACTTGATGCCCGCCAGGGGGGTCTTCATCTCGTGGGTGACGGCGTGCACGAAGGTCTCCATGCGCGCCAGGTGCCGGCGCTCCTGCCGCACCAGGCGGAAGAGCATGATGGTGCACACCCCAAGCAGCAGGAACAGGAAGCTGCTCTCTCCCGCCACCATGTGCTGGCGGCTCCGCAGCTTGGCGTCCACAGCGTGCAGGGCCCCGGCGGTGGGTCGGATGCAGGTGGAGGCGTGCAAGGGCATCACGGGCACCGTGCCCTCTGAGACGGGCGCCTCGCAGGGAACGAACTCCAGTCGGCTGCGATCGGGCAGGTCCTCGGCCTGGGGCGGGGCCTCGCGGTGACCCAGCGCGAGCGCGGTGACCACGGCCTGGTAGCGCAGCTCCGACAGGGCGTGCCGGCGCTCCAGGTCCACCGAGCGGCTGATGAACAGGGTCCACCAGGTGCCCAGCGCGGCCAGCGCCAGCAGGGTCAGGGCGAAGACCAGGTGGTAGCCGCGGACGCGCCTCATGAGACCGCCTCGACCTTCAGGCCAGCTCTGCGATGGCGTCCGCCAGCTCGTGCACCTGCTGCTCGCTGTGGGCGGCGGACAGGAAGAGCAGCTCGTAGGCCGAGGGGGGCAGGTAGATGCCGCGGTCCAGCAAGGGGCCGTGCAGCGCGTTCATGCGCTCGATGGCTCCTGGGTCGATGGCGTCGGCCCGGCGGGGCACCTCGCCCGGCGCCAGGTGCAGCCAGATGAGCGAGCCGGCTCGGCGCCAGCGCAGCCAGGGCCGCAGCACGGAGTGGCCCCGCAGCGCCACGTCCAGCGTCTGGCCCAGCGTCTCCATGGTCTTGTACACGCTGCCATCGGCCAGCAGATCCAGGGTGGCGCTGCCCGCGGCCAGGGACACGGGGTTGCCGCTCAGGGTGCCCGCCTGGTACACCCCGCCGTCGGGGGCCAGCTGCCGCATCAGGTCGCGCGAGCCCGCCAGCGCGCCCACCGGCAGGCCTCCGCCGATGATCTTGCCCAGGGTGACGATGTCGGCCGGGATGCCCAGCAGATCGCCGTAGCCACCGAAGCGCAGGCGGAAGCCGGAGATGACCTCGTCGAAGATCAGCAGGGCGCCGTGCTCCGTGCACAGGCGCCGCAGCAGGCGCAGCCAGCCGGGGCGCTGCTCCAGCAGCCCGTTGTTGCCCGGCAGGGGCTCCACCACCGCCGCGGCCAGCTGATCGCCGTGGATCTGGAAGGCCTGCTCCAGGGCCTGCTCGTCGTCGAAGGGCAGCACGATGGTCTGCTCCGCCAGCGAGGGTGGCACGCCCAGGCTGGACGAAGTGCCGAAGGTGGCCAGGCCCGAGCCGGCCTTCACCAACAAGCTGTCGGAGTGGCCGTGGTAGCCGCCCTCGAACTTGAGGATCCTGGGCCGCCCCGTGGCTCCGCGGGCGAGCCTCAGGGCGGTCATCACCGCCTCGGTGCCCGAGCTGACGAAGCGCACCATCTCCATGCGCGGGAACGCCGCCAGCACCCGCTCGGCCAGGCCGATCTCCGCCTCGCAGCAGGCGCCGTAGGACAGGCCGCGGGTGGCGGCCTCGCGCACGGCCTCCACCACCGCCGGGTGGGCGTGGCCCAGCACCAGCGGACCCCAGGACATGCAGTAGTCGCTGTACTCGCGACCGTCGGCGCAGGTGAAGCGGCTGCCGCTGGCGCGCTGGAAGTACACCGGATCGCCCCCCACGCTGCGGAAGGCGCGCACCGGGGAGCTCACGCCGCCCGGCATGAGCTCGCAGGCGCGCTGGAAGAGGCTCTCGGAGCGGGGTCGATCCATGGGTTCTCCTGGGGGGTCGCTATGTCTCTGAAGAGGTGTCGTCTGGCACTCTCTCACCCGCTGATCGCCAGGCGTCCAGCAGGGCTTCCAGGGGGCCGGAGCCGCCGGCCGCGGCCACCCGTACGGAGCGGGCGCCCAGCCGCAGCAGGGCCTGCTCGGTGGTGGGCCCGATGGCCACGAAGGGCAGCTCCAGCAGCCACGGCAGGGCCGCCAGCAGGCGACAGGCCGCCGAGGGAGCCGCCACGAACACCGCGGCCACCGGGAAGGGCTCCTGGGCAGGGATCTCCGGAGCCGGGTTGTCGTAGACCACCAGCGTTTGGAAGGGGCGCTCCAGGGCCGCCAGCGCGCTCTCCAGGGCGCCACCGGTCAGGCGGCCGCGGGGCACCAGCACCGGCTCGCCGGGCCCCAGCCGCGCGTGCAGCAGCTCCGCCAGCGCCTGCCCGGTGGGGGGCTCGGCCAGCAGGTCCACCCCCAGCTGGTGGCGTTCCAGCTCGGCGCAGGTGGCCGGGCCCACAGCCGCCACCGGGGGAGGAGCGCCCGCGGCGAAGATCGGCTCCGCGAGCCCCGCCGCCACGAAGCCCCGCACCGCCCGCCGGCTGGCGAAGGCCACGCAGCCCACGGGCAGCTCGGGCGGCCGATCCGGGCGCAGGTAGACCGTGGCCGCGCAGGGGATCTCGCGCACGGGCACGCCCCGGGCGTGGAGCTCCCGGGCGAGGGACAGGTTGTCGGCCTGCTCGCGCGTCAGCACCACGCACGGGCCGGACGGCACAGCCACGTTTCCTCCGCCTGTGTGGGTGAACCCGCGTAGTCCTCGGCTTCCAGCCAGGCCGCAGCCTCGGCCAGGGTAGAGTCCATGGTGGCGCTGCTGAAGCGGCGCGCCGCGAACAGGCCGTCGTCGGTGAGCAGGGCCACCCGCATGGTGGCGCCTTCGTCGGAGAGCGCGGCCCAGGCGCCGAAGGCCGAGTGGCAGCCGCCGCCGGAGATCTGCAGCAGCCGGCGCTCGGCGCCGGCACAGCTGCGGGTGTCGCCGTGCTCCAGCTCCGCCAGGCGCTCCAGCACCTCCCGGTCGCCCTCCCGGATCTCGACACCCAGCGCTCCCTGGCCAGGGGCGCAGGGCCAGCGCACCGGGTTGAGATCGAAGGCCAGCAGCGGGCTCACATCGAACTCCAGCCGATCCAGGCCGGCCCGCGCCAGCAGGGTGGCGTCGCAGTCACCCTCCAGCGTCTTGCGCACCCGTGTGGGCACGTTGCCGCGCAGGGCCACGGTCTCCAGGTCGGGCCGCGCCTGGGCCAGCAGGGCCCGCCGGCGCGTGGCCGAGGTGCCCACCCGGGAGCCCGCCTTGACCGGGAACTCCTGGCTGCTGTCCAGGGCGTCGGGCCGCACCAGCAGCACGTCGCTCACCGCGGCGCGCAGGGGCACCGCCCCCAGGGCCAGCCCCGCGGGCAGCTCCACCGGCAGGTCCTTGAGAGAGTGCACCGCCAGGTCGATGCGCCCGTCCAGCAGGGCGCGCTCGATCTCCTTGGTGAACAGGCCCACACCGCCAGCTTGATCCAGGGGCACGTCCTGCCGCTGGTCGCCGGTGGTGCGCACGATGACGATCTCGCTGGGACCCAGCAGGGCCGCCTGCACGTAGTTGGCCTGGTACAGGGCCAGGGCGCTGCCGCGGGTGCCGATCCTTATTTTGCGTCGTTCCATGACTCGTTCTCCGAGAGCTGCCGCGACCTGTCGCGGATCACCTGCATCACGTCCGCCGTGTAGCCCGCCAGGAGGGTCCTCAGCTCGGCCTCCAGCCGGGAGCGCTGCTCCGCGGAGAGATCCGTGAGCTGCTCCAGCACCCTGGGCACCTCGTCTGCGGTGAGGGTGCGGTGGCGCTCGCGCACCACCTCCAGCACGGGGGTGAAGGCGGGCTCCTGGCAGTAGCGCCCCAGCTCACCCACGGCGCGCTCCACCAGGGCCTGGGCGTCCCGCCGGATGGACTCGTCCTGCTCACCGGCCTGAGCCTGGTGCCAGCGCACCAGGTCGTCCAGACCCACGCGGCGCAGCGGGCCGCCGGGCTGCGGTTCGCCCACCTGCTCGGGGATGCCGATGTCCACCAGCACCAGGGGCCGCGCCCCCAGCTCGGCGGGGAGGACCAGCGGCCGCGGCGCCGAGCTGCAGACCACCGCGGCGTCCACCTCGGCCAGCAGCTGGGGCAGCGCCTCCAGCGGTCGCACGGCGGATCCGGGCGTCACCGTGCGGTTGCAGCGCAGGGTGCGGAAGCGGGGATCCTCGTCGAGGATGCCCGCCACGCGACGGCCGATGGAGCCCAGGCCCACCACGGCTACGCTGCGCGGCCCTGGCTCCAGCTCCCGCCGCAGCCAGGCGATGGCCAGGCTGTGCACACCCACCGCGGAGCCCTCCAGACAGCCCCGGCGCAGGGCGATGCGCACCAGCCGGCCGCCGATGGAGCCCAGCCCGTTGAGCACCCTGCACGAGGTGCCGCGCACCCGGGCGCGATCCAGCGCGCGGAACAGCTGGCCCGCGATCTGGCGCTCACCCACCACCAGGGACTCCTGGCCGATGGCCACGGCGAACAGGTGCCGCGCGGCGTCCTCGCCGGTGTACAGGTAGGGTTCCACGCGCAGGCGCTGCTCCGGATCCAGCCGCTGGCGCATGCGCCCCAGCAGCAGCTGCGCCGCCCAGGCGGGCTGGTCGCTCACCACGATCCACTCGCTGCGGTTGCAGGTGTCCAGCAAGGCCACGCCCTGCGCCCAGCCGCCGCGCTCCAGCTCGGCCGCGATCTCCAGGGACTCGTGCTCATCGAGCACCAGGCGCGAGCGCGCCCGCGAGGCGGCCACGCGGAAGTCGCAGCCCACCACGGCCAGAGGGATCGCGAGGCCGCTGCTCATCACGCGGCCACCTCGGGGTCCGCGCGCTGGCGCTGGGGGGGCCGCAGCCAGCCTTCGCAGGTGGTGGCGGCCTCCACGCCGGAGCGCACCGCGTCCTTGAGCCCCACGCCGGCCAGGTAGTTGCCCGCCAGGAACAGCCCGGGGTGCTGCAGCAGCCGCTCCTGCAGCGCCGCCATGCGCTCAAGGTGGCCGTGCACCAGCTGGGGGATGGCCCGCGGATAGCGCCGCACGCGCACGAGCTCGGGCTGGGTGTCGAGGCCCACCAGGTCGCGCAGATCGCGGCGCACGATCTGCTCCAGCTCGGAGTCGGACAGCTCCAGGGCCCCGGGGTCCTTGACCCCGCCCACGAAGCCCGCCAGCAGGTCGCCGCCCTGCGGAGTGCGATCCGTGAACAGCCGGCTGGGGAAGAGCACGCCCAGGCTGCGGACGCCCTCGTCGCGCGGCACCAGGAAGCCGAAGCCCTCGGGGATCGCCTCCTGCCGCTGGTGGAAGCCCATGTGCACCACGGCCACCGGGGCCAGCGGGATGCCCGCCAGCTGTTGGGCCATGGCCTGGTCCTGCCCCGCCAGCAGCTCGGAGGCCTCGCGGGGCGGCACCGCCAGCACCACCGAGCGGGCATGTCGGCAGCCCTGGACCGTGTCGACTCGCCAGGCGCTCATCTCGCGCTCGATCCCGGTCACCGGGCAGCCGCCCAGGTAGGACTCGCCCAGCCTCTCGGCCACGGCCTCGGGATAGCGACCCAGCCCACCGCGGAAGCTGTACAGGCCCTTGCGCGCTGGCAGCCCCGCGGCCTTGCGCTCGGCGGCGCGCCTGCGGTAGTAGGGCAGCGCCCCCAGGATCATGCTGCCGTGGGACTGCTCGAAGCCCCAGAACAGAGCGAAGGCCGCCCGGGCGCTGAGCTTCTCGGGGTCTCCCGCGTAGACCCCGGAGATGAAGGCCCCCGCCAGCACCCGCGCGGCCTCGGCGCCGAAGCGCCGCTTGAAGAAGGTGGCCGCGGAGTCGTCGGGCCGCCCCCGCTTCAGGCGCAGCGGCTCGGTCGCGAGCATCAGCTTGGCGCCGAAGGAGAGCAGCCTGGTGGTGAGGAAGGACCACAGGCTGGTGGGCATGGCGTGCAGGCGCCCGTTGCGGGCGATGAAGCGCGCCCCCGACTCCGGCCGCGTGCCGGTGAGCTGATCCGTGAGCCCCACCTCTTCGGCCACGGCGAAGACCTGGTCGCCCGAGGCCATCAGGCTGTGGGGGCCGTGCTCGATGCGGAAGCCCCCGTCCTCGATGGTGCGCACATGCCCACCGGGCTGGTCCGCGGCCTCGAAGAGCTTGACGGACAGGCCCGCCCGCTGCAGCCGCCAGGCGCAGGACAGGCCGGCCACTCCGCCACCGATGACGATGGCGTCGAGAACATCGTTGTTGCTCATGCTGACCTCCTCTGGTCATCACGGCCCCAACCGGCCTGGCTCGCCGTGCTGCGCGCCAGCTCCGCGAGCAGATCGAGAAAGGCGGGCTGCTCCGCGGGCGCCGGGCAGCGGTCGAAGCGCGCGATGCCCAGCTCGCGGGCCTGCTCGGCGGCCACCGTGTCCAGGTCCCAGCGCGTCTCCAGGTTCTCGCAGGCGAAGGACAGGGGCACCAACACGAGATGGCGCAGGCCCTCGCTCGCCAGCCGCTGGATCTCGTCTTCGAGGTAGGGCCGCACCCAGGCCGCCGGGCCCAGCCGGCTCTGGAAGGCCAGCGACCAGGCCGTGCCCTCGGGCAGTTCGGCGGCCAGCAGGGCCGCGGTACGGCGCACCTGGGTGACGTAGGGATCGCCACGCTGCTCCAGGCGCTCCGGCAGCCCGTGGGCCACCATCAGCACGTGGCAGCCCGGCCCGAGCAGGGGCAGCGTGCCCGCTGCCAGCGCGCTGAGCAGGCCTGGCTGCTTGCTGAAGGCCGGCGCCATGGCGACGCTGAGGCCCTCACGCGCCGCCGCCCTCTCCAGCAGCCGCTCGCACACATCGCTGGTGGTCCAGGAACGCTGCGGGAACAGCGGCAGGCCCACCACCCGCTGGCAGCCGTCGCGAGCCAGCTGTGCCACCACCTCGCCGATGCGGGGGGCTGCGTGGCAATAGGCGGGCAGCGCGGCGATCTCAGAGCCCAGCCGTCGGTCCACCGCCCGCGCCAGCTGGCTGACCGCTGCAGGCAGCGGGCTGCCGCCGATGGCCTGGTAGCGGACCGCCACCCTGGGCGCGCGCCGCGCCGCGATGAACCAGGCCAGCCCGTGGCGCAGCCCGGGAGGCAGCGGCAGGATGGCGGGATCCGCCAGCAGGCTGGCGATGAACGGGCGCACCTGCTCGTCGGAGGCGGGCGCCCCGTAGTCCATCAGCAGCACGGCCAGCGGAGTGCTCACTTCAGACCGTCCTGGAGTAGCGACGCTGCCCCGGATCGCGCTCCAGGTAGGCGTCGAAGGCCATGCACAGGTTGCGCACGAACAGCCGGCCCAGCCGGGTGACCTGGATGCGGTCGCCGGACAGCCGCACCAGCCCGTCGGCCTGCAGCGGTGCCAAGCGCTCCAGGTCATCGGCCAGCCAGGCCCGGGCGTCCACGCCGAAGCGCTCACCCAGGACCCGCAGATCCGCCCGCATGTTGCAGGACAGCTCCAGGATCAGCTCGCGCCGGATCTCGTCGTCCCTGGACAGGAGAAAGCCGCGGTACCAGGGCAGCTGGCCCGCCCGCAGGGCCGCGCGCCAGTCGTCGATGGCCTTGTGGTCCTGGGTGTAGCTGGAGCCCACCCAGGAGATGGCCGACACACCCATGCCCACGGTGTCGAGCCCGCGGCCGGTGGTGTAGCCCATGAAGGTGCGCCGCAGGGTGCCCGCCTCGAGAGCCTGCACCAGCGGATCGTCGGGCAGGGCGAAGTGGTCCATGCCGATGGGCAGGTAGCCCGCGTCCACCAGGCCACGGGCGAGCCCCACGAACAGCTCCACCTTCTGCTCGGGATCGGGCAGCCCGCGGCGCTCCAGCACGTTCTGGTGCCGCTGCATCCAGGGCACGTGGGCGTAGCTGTACAGGGCGATGCGGGTGGGTCGCAGGGAGCGCACCCGCTCCAGGGTGGTCACCTGGGTGTGCCTGGTCTGGCCGGGCAGGCCGTAGATCAGATCGAAGTTGATCTCGGCGCAGCCCCGCTGGCGCAGGTGGGCCACCACCTCTTCCACCTGCACCAGGGCCTGGTCGCGGCGCACCGCGTCGAGCACCGTGGGCGAGAAGTCCTGCACCCCCAGGGAGAAGCGGTTGAAGCCGTGGGACAGGAAGGCATCGAGCTTCTCGGGGGTGGCGCTGCGCGGCTCCACCTCCACCGAGCGCTCGCTGTCGGCCTGCAGGTCGAAGCGCTCCGCCAGGGCCCCCAGCAGCCGGTGGATCTGCTGCACCGACAGGAAGTTGGGGGTGCCGCCGCCCAGGTGCACCTGGCGCACCGGGCGCGACGGATCCACCACCCCGCCCACCAGGCCCAGCTCGACCAGCAGGTCGTCCAGGTAGCTGTCCACCACGTCGGCGGGCCGCCGGCCCAGGGTGTGGCAGCCGCAGAACAGGCAGCGGGAGCGGCAGAAGGGCAGGTGCAGGTAGAGGCTCAGGCCCGGGTCGTCGGCCAGGCCGTTGCGCGCGCGCCAGCGCTCGGCCAGCTGCGGCACGGGCAGCGGGCCGAAGTGGGGCGCCGGCGGGTAGCTGGTGTAGCGCGGGCCGCGCACGTCGTAGCGCTCGCGCAGCGCGGGATCCACCTGCCGCGGATCGATCACGAGATCGGCGGCCGCGGAGCTCACGCCAGCTCCACCACGGCGTCGACCATGGCCTCCACGCCGGCGGGCGGGATGTCGGGCACCAGCCCCTGGCCCAGGTTGCAGATCCAGCCCTCGCCGTCGACCTGGGCGCACATGTCGCGCACCTCGCGCCGGATGCGCTCGCGGGGGCCCAGCAGGTGGGCCGCGTCCAGGTTGCCCTGCAGGACCACGTCGGGGCCCAACAGGCGGCGGGCGTGGTCCAGCCGGATGGTCTGGTCGATGGACAGGATGTCGGCGCCCGCCGTGGCGGCGTCCAGCAGGTGGCTGGCGGCCCCGCGCAGATAGAGCACCTTGGGCACGTCCAGATCCTCGATGCGCTCGAAGACGCGCTTGACCGCCGGCAGGGCGAGCGCGCGGTAGTCGTCGGGGCACAGCAGCCCGGCCCAGGAGTCGAAGACCTGCACGATGTCGGCGCCGGCCTCCACCTGCAGCCGCAGCAGATCCGCCACCTTGTCGGCCAGCCCGCTCAACAGCCGCTGCGCCTGGTCGGGCTCGCGGTAGGCCAGGGCCTTGAGCTTGCGCAGGTCCTTGGAGGGGCCGCCCTCTACCAGGTAGGCCGCCAGCGTCAGGGGCGCGCCGGCGAAGCCGATGACCGCCTTGTCCTGCTGCACCTTCTCGCACAGCAGCCGCACCGCGTCGGCCACGTAGCCGAGCTGCTGATCCACGCGCACCTCGTCCAGGCGCAGCAGGTCATCTTCGCCCTGGAAGGGGTTGTCCATGCGCGGCCCGCCGGGCTTGTACTGGACGCCGGCGCCCATGGCCTCGGGGATCACCAGGATGTCGCAGAAGATGATGGTCGCGTCCAGGGCGAAGCGCCGCAGGGGCTGCAGCGTGACCTCCACCGCCAGCTCGGGGGTGCGCACCATCTCCCAGAAGCTGTGCTCCTTGCGGACCGCGCGGTACTCGGGCAGGTAGCGCCCGGCCTGGCGCATCAGCCAGATGGGGGGGCGGTCCACGGCCTGCCCCCGGCAGGCGGCCAGCATGCGCTCTCTACAGGTGATGCTCATCGTCGCTCCTCGCTGGGATTCGAACGCACAATAGACGACGAAACCGGTCGCTTTGTCACGGGTTGATCACGCGCGCAAGAGCCCCCGCGCGCAGGCCGATCCGGCCTGGCGTCTACTACAGCCCGAGGAAGCGGATCGCCACCCCGCAGGCCACCAGCGAGGCGCCCGCGATGGCGTGGGTGTAGCGCTCCACACGGCGCAGCGGCAGCAGCTCGATGCCCGACCGCAGCAGCCACACGGTCCCCAGGATGGTGGCCACGGTGGACAGGGTGAAGGCGCCCGCGGTGAGCAGGGCGGCGCCGAGACCATCCAGGCCCCAGGCCGCCAGGCTCAAGGGGATCAGGGACTCGCAGGGTCCGAACACGAACACCGTGAACAGCACCCAGGGCGTGACCCGGGCCGCCGTGCTGCGGTGGACGTGCACGTGCTCCTGGTGGTGGCTGTGGCGGTGCTCGTGCACCGAGCCGTCGGCGTGGCGGTGGTGGTGGCTGTGCTCCCGTGAGCGCCGGGCTCGCCGCAGGCCCCACAGGGCGTAGGCCGCGCCCACACCGATGAGCGCCCAGGCGGCCACGTCGCCGCGCAGCTCGTGCAGGGCGGCCCAGCGGGTCTGCTCCCAGTGCTCGGCGGCCGTGCCCAGCACGATGAGCAGCGCGGCGATGGCCAGCGAGCCCAGCACGTGCCCCAGGCCGCAGAGGCCCGTGACCACGAAGGTCTTGGCCCGGGACCAGCCCTCGGCCCTGGCCATCATGACGAAGGGGACGTAGTGATCGGGCCCCAGGATCGTGTGCAAGAACCCCAGGGCGAAGGCCGCCCAGGCCAACACCACCACGCTGCCGCTCTGCAGGCTCTGTTCGAGCACCAGGACCTCACCGTCGGGACCGGAGGCGCAGTTGATATTACCGCCGACCCGGCCCCGCCAGCGCCCCCGGTGTGGCGGCTTCCCTCTCGAACTTGACCGCGATCACGGCAGGAGCGCGTAGAGATCCTCGATGGGCTCGGAGCGGCCCAGCCAGTAGGTCTCCTCCCAGCCCAGCTCCCAGGCCAGCTCCCCGGCAGCGGTGGCCTCGCGCACCCGCAGGGCCGTGCCGTAGTTGTGCAGGGTGTTGCCCCCCTCCAGGCGCAGCGCCTCGCCCATGTACTCGCCGAAGACCCCCTGCCCCTCCCCGAAGCTCCAGATCTGGTGCAGCTGCTCGTTCTCCTCGTCCAGCTCGTACTCCCGGGCCACCAGCTCGCTGCCCTCGGGGCTGTCGTGGGTGGACAGCAGCAGCGTGCCAGCCGCGGTCAGGTGGGCCCCGTGCTGCCACCAGAAGGCGCTCTCCTCGGGCTCGAAGCTCCAGGCGCCGTCCAGGTGACCGAACCAGCGCCGGGTCTCGCCGTGCTCGGCGCCGATCTCCACCACGCTGTGGGTGGTGTAGAAGCTCAGCAGGAAGCTGCCGCGGTCCTCGCTGTGGTCCACGGCGTTGCTGGCGCAGGCCGCGCTCTCGCCCAGCTGCTCGTGGAAGCTGCGGCATGACCACAGGCTGCGCTGCTCGCCCTCGGCGGAGAGCAGCTCCAGGGTCTCGTGCTCACCGTCCACCGCGCCCCAGGCCAGGCCGCCGTCGGGCAGGTCCACGAAGCCGTGGTGCAGGCCGGGCGTGTCGTACCAGGCCAGCTCCGTGCCGTCGATGCCCACCCGCAGCACCTGGGACGCGGCGCCCTGATCGTACAGGCCCCAGAATGAGTTGCGGTCCAGCAGCAGCGAGCCGCCGTCCCGCGCCAGCCGCGGGTGCAGGGTGAGCCGGAAGTAGGGAGAGACCAGGGCCCACACCACCCGGCCCTGCCGGTCCAGAATGACCGTCCAGGCGCGCTCGGGGTTGCCGGCCCAGCCCACCTGGACGCTGCTGGTGAGCAGGAAGCGCAGGCTGGGATCCTGCAGATCGGGCTCGCTGGAGAGCACCGCGGGCACCTCCACCCCCACGGGCAGCTCAGCGGTGCTCAGCTCCAGCTCAGCGCTCCGGTGCAGCAGGCCGTCGCACAGGCTCACCACGCGCAGCCGCAGGTCCGCCTCGTAGGGGACGCCCAGCAGCAGCTGCTCCTGCGGGCCCTCCTCCAGGGCGCGCTGTGGGCTGGCGAGCCACTCCCCCTCGTCGAAGCTGTACTCCACTCGCCCGCTGCACTGCGCCAGCTGCTGCCAGCGGGCCCACACCAGCGAGCCGAAGTCGGGGTGCAGCTCGGCGCTCAGATCGCTCGCCGCGGGCCAGGGGGGCAGGCCCAGCCGGGCGCCGAGCCGGGGCCAGGGCGGCGCGCTGTCCACCGGCGCGCTCTCAGCGCTGTCCCCCGCGGGCTGGCATGAAGCCAGCAGCAGCGGCAGCAGCAGCAGTGCGGGGCGCGAGGGAGACATGGGAGCATCCAGGTAATGGGCGCGCCGGCAGGTGGCGATCTCACAGGCTCATGGCAGCAGCGCGTAGAGGTCCTCGATGGCTGTGCTGCGGCCCAGGCCGCCGCCCTCGGGCCAGTGGAGCTCCCAGAGCAGCTCGCCCTGGGGGCCGATCTCCCGCAGGTGCCGGGCCGTGCCGTAGTTGTGCAGCGTGTTGCCCCCGGGCAGGCGGTGCGCCTCGCCCAGCTCCTCGGCGTAGATGCCCTGCCCCGCTCCGAAGCTCCAGATCTGCCGCAGCTGTTCCTGCTCGAGATCCAGCTCGTACTCCCGCGCCAGGGTCTCGCCAGCCTCGGCGCCGTCGGCGTCGGCGGTGGACAGCAGCAGCGTGCCCTGGTCTGTCAGGTGGGCTCCGTGCTGCCACCAGAACGCCGAGCCCTCGGGGTCGAAGCCCCAGGCGCCCTCCAGCTGCCCGAACCAGCGCAGGGTCTCGCCGCTGGAGGCGTCGATCTGCACCACCGAGTCGGAGCTGAAGAAGGAGAACATGAAGCTGTCGCTGGCTTCGTCGTGCTCCAGGGTGTTGGCCGCGCAGGTGCCCAGGGTGCCCAGCTGCTGGTAGAAGGCCGAGCAGGACCACAGGCTCTGCTGCTCGCCAGCGGGAGGCAGCAGCGCCAGCACCTCGCTGAAGCCGTTGGTGGAGCCCCAGGCCAGCGAGCCATCGGGCAGATCCGTGAAAGAATGGTGCAATCCCGGCGTGTCGTAGGTGGCCAGCAGCGTGCCCTCCAGCTTCATGCGCTGCACCTGGGAGGCCGCGCCCCCGTCGAAGCTGGCCCAGAAGCTGTTGTGGTCCACCAGGATGTCGGCGCCGTCCTTGGAGATGCGCGGCAGCAGGGTGGTGCGCTGGGCGGGTGTGTCCAGGGCCCACACCACTCGGCCCTGGCGGTCCACGATGAAGGTCCAGGCCTGGTAGGGGGCCCCTGTACCGTCGCGCCCGTCCAGGCTCACCAGCAGGTAGCGCAGGCTGGGCTCCAGCCCCTCCTCGGCCAGCAGCAGATCGGCCTGCAGCGTGGCCTCCGGCAGGGGATCCGTGTGGATGGACTGCTCGCCGCTGCGGACACCCGACTCGCCCACCACCCGCCAGCTCAGCTCCACGTCGTAGGGCACCCCCAGCAGCAGCTGCTGCTGCAGGCCCGCGCCGCGCTCCACGCTGGGGCCCGCCAGCCACTCCTCGTCCTGGAAGCTGTACTCCACCCAGGAGACGCCCGGATCCGCCTGCTGCCAGGTGGCGTGGACCAGCGAGCCGAAGTCCTCGTGCAGGCGGGCCTGTAGATCGCCGTAGCGCGATGATTCGGCGGGGCCGCTGTCCAGCGGGTCGCCGGGTCCGCAGGCCGTGCAGCCGAGCGCGAGCAGCAGCGGGCAGGTTCGAGGCAGCGCGGCGCTCCAGAAGACGGTGGACCAGCGCAGCATAGCCCCGCAGCTGCACGCAAGTGCCCCCGAACGCGACAGCCCTGCACGCAAGTGCCCCCGAACGCGACAAGCAGCGCCGCCGGGCGGCCTCCCGGCGAGCCTCCCCACCAGCCGACGCCGAATATGCGCGACCACTCCAGCCGCGAGCTCCACCAGCAGGGCCGTTCTGTCGCGTTCGACCCGGGAAGCGTGCAGACCTGTCGCGTTCGACCCGGGAAGCGTGCACCGGGACGCTGCGCGCAGCAGATGGCGCGCTACTCCGCCTCGCCACCCCGCAGCGGCCTCGCCACCACCAGCACGTTGCCGTCGAGGTCCGCGTAGTAGGCGGCCTCATCGCCCCAGGGTCGCGGCGCCAGCGCCGACAGCTGGCGCGCCCCGGCGGCCTGCAGCCGAGCCATCACAGCCTCCAGCTGCTGGCAGTGCAGGTAGATCTCCGTGCCCGCGATGGCCCCCTCGGGCACCGGATCGGGGACCTGCCCGCTGTTGTGGCCGAAGGCCTCGCGCTGGTAGAGCCCCAGGCCGCGGCCGTCGGGCAGCTCCAGCTCCACGAAGACCGGCGCGTCCACCCGCCGCGGCCAGCCGAAGGCCTGCTGGTAGAAGGCCGCCGAGGCCGCCAGATCCGACACCGCCAGGATGGTGAGGATGTGCTGGGGCGCTGAAGCGGCCGGGCCAGCCGGCGCGGCGCGGTGGGCGCAGCCGGCGCTCAGCGCCAGGCAGAGCAGCAGGATCGACCGCATCTACAGGGGCACGAAGAGCTTGGTGACGAGCTGCTCTTCGGGGGTGACCGCGGGGTCGGACACGTACTCCTCCCACGGGTTGCCCTGGGCCTCCACCTTGTGCAGCTTCATCCAGGCCTCGAGCCGCTCGCGGGTGTCGGCCAGCCCCGCGTAGGCGCCCCGGTGTACCACCTCCAGGGCCTTGCCACCGGCGGTGCTCGCCACCTGCACCGGGCCCCCGGCGCCCTCGGGCACCTCACCCTCGAAGGGGATGCCCGCCTGGAACACCCAGGAGCTGCCGTCGTCGGCCAGGGTGATGGCCAGCGGGGCCCCGGCGATCTGCACGCCCGCGCCCTGCATCCACAGCCCGATCTGCCCGTAGGCGGCGCCCAGCGCCTGGGCCATGGCGTCGGGGTCCCTGGCGGCGCGGGTGGACAGCGCGGCGATGGGGCGAGGATCCAGCTCCACCCTGCGCACCTCCAGGCCCTCGATGTCGGCGCTGGGGAGCACCTCGGCCAGCGCCTTCAGGCCCTCCAGGCCCTGCTCGTAGTCGGGGCCGATGAAGCCATCCATCATCAGGCCCATGAAGCGGCCCACCGGGTTCATGCCGAAGTCGGAGTCCAGGCCCCAGGTCACCTGCACCCCGTCCTCCACCGGCCGCAGATCCCACCAGGCCACCGCGCTGCCCTGGGCACCGAAGTCCAGGTCCTGCTCGATGCGCTCACAGGGCTCGCTCAGGGTGGTCTGCATGCTGCCGCTGCCCACCTCCGGCGAGCTGCTCTGCCAGGACATGCGCGCGCCCACCCCGCGGGATGGCCCCTCGAAGGTGTACCTGGTGTCGGGATCCCGCCCGGCCCAGGGCGAGAAGTCGTCGAACCAGCTGTAGCCGTCGAGCAGCGCGAAGACATTGCAGCGCGGCGCCTGCACCGCGATGGAGCGCTGCACGGTGACCTGGGCCGGCAGCAACATGGCCACCACCAGCAACAGCACCACCACCACCACCAGGGCGACACCGAGACGCTTCAGGTACCTCACGGGGACCTCCGGGGAACGACCGTCAGCAGGGCATATCGTCGCGCGGGCACAGCAGGCGAGGGGAATGCTGACAACTGTGGCCCTGCCTCCAGGCTGGCCTCCGTTCCGGCGGGCGCATAGCCTGCCTGCAGCAGCCCAGGTGAGCGCATGGCCACCCCCAGATCGAACCCGAGCCCCGACGGCTGGCGCGCCCTCGTCAGCTGGCGCGCGGCCCTCAGCGTCGGGCTGCCGGTGCTGCTGGTCACGGCGCTGCACTACGGCACGCCCTCGGAGCAGGCCTGGGTGCACGACCTGGCGCGCCGGCTCTACTACATCCCCATCATCCTGGGCGCCTTCCTGGCGGGGCGCCGCGGTGGGCTCGCCACGGCGGTGGCGGTGGTGGCCATCTACGCGCCCCACGCCTTCACCCACCTGCACCGCGTAGATCCGGGCCGCGAGCTCGAGAAGCTGCTGGAGATCGTGCTCTACCTGGTGGTGGGCGGGGTCACCGGGCTGCTGGTGGACGCCGAGCGCGCCGAGCGGCGCCGCCAGGCCGAGCTGGCCCGGAAGCTGCAGCTCACCCTCGACGATCTCAAGGAGACCGAGCGCCAGCTGGTGCGCTCCGAACGGCTGGCCGCCCTGGGCCAGCTCACCGCCGGCCTGGCCCACGAGATCAAGAACCCGCTGCACGCCATGCGCGGCACCGCCGAGATCGTGCAGGACGCCCTGCCCGCCGGCTCCGACGAGGCCCGCATGCAGGGCCTGCACCTCGACGAGATCGACCGCCTCACCGGCGTCCTGGAGCGCTTCCTGGGCTTCGCCCGGCCGGCCCAGCCGGGCCAGCAGCGGCTGGACCTGCGCCAGGTGCTGAGCCAGGTGGGCGGCCTGGTGCAGGCACAGGCGGGCAAGCAGGGCGTGCGGGTCTCCATCCAGGACTCTCCACAGCCCGCCTGGGTGCGGGGCGACAGCGAGCAGCTGGCCCAGGCCGCGCTGGCCATCGCGCTCAACGCCCTGGAGGCCCTGAGCGACGCCGCCAGCAGCGGCCAGCTGCGGCTGGGCCTCGACACCCAGCGGCGAGGCAGCCACAGCTTCCACGCCCTGCGCCTGGAGAACGACGGCCCCGCCATCCCCGAGGCCCTGCTGGAGCGCATCTTCGACCCCTTCGTCACCACGCGAGAGCGGGGCAGCGGCCTGGGACTCTCCATCGCCGCGCGCATCGCCGACGCCCACGGGGGCTGGATCTCCGCCGAGAACACCGACCACGCCGTGGTCTTCAGCATCTGGCTGCCCCGCCTGGGTCGCGACTGACAAGGATGGCTCAAGCGAACCGGCCAGCCATCCCCCCGATCTCGCACCACCTCGGGGGGGCATGCCCCCGGATCTGCACCACTCCGGCGCTGTCACCGACCCACCCTCGCCGGAAAGGCAGGTTCCATAGTCGCGGGCGAGCCCCGAGAGCCCCCAGATCCCCCCGAGTGGTGCGTGTCAGCGGGCATGGGTCGGGGCCGGGTCAGCACCCGGCTGCTACGCTGCCCCGGTGAGCGCTCCCACCCCCCGCCCCACCCGTGGCCGCTCGCGCCCCGGCCGCCTGCGGCTGCTGGATCGCTACCTGGAGCTGTGCGAGGCGGACCTGCTGGCCCGCCGCGACGGTCCCTGGGCCCAGGCCCGGGTGGTGGACCTGGGCCTGGGCGCGCAGGCGCACTGCACCCAGCAGTGGGCCCACTGGCTGCAGCGCCGCTGGCCCCAGCTGGACCTCGTGGGCGTGGACCAGGACCCCCGCCGCGTCGGGCGCGCCCGCCGGCACCACCCCGCCTCCAACCTCAGCTACCAGCAGGGCGGCTTCGACCTCGAGCAGCTCGGCCCCCTGCGCCTGGTGCGCGCCCTGAACCTGCTGCGCGGCTACGACGCCGCCCAGGTGCCCGCGGCCTGGGACTCGATGGGCGCCCCGCTCCTGCCCGGCGGCCTGCTGGTGGAGGGCAGCACCGACCAGGCCGGCAGCGCGCTGGCCGCCCACCTGCTGCGCCGCAGCCGCAGCGGGCTTCTCCCCCAGGCCCTGCTGTTCGCCAGCGACTTCTCCGCTGGCTTCGCGCCCGCCATGTTCCGCGGCGTGCTGCCGCGGCTGTTGCGGGACGACGCAGCGACCCTCGCCTTCCTGGACTGCTGGACCCAGGCCTGGCGGCCCCATCGCGGCCAGGGCCGCCCCGGCGCGATCTTCGCACGCGCGGCCCGCGCGGTGTGCACCTCGACCCCCGAGATCCCACCCCACGAAGAGCTGTGGAACGCCGGCATTCTGATCTGGCGCGCCCCGGATCCTGGCCCCGGCGCCTCAACTGGCTAAGAGGGCGCCCCAACCCAGGAGGACATCATGTCCAGGTCCCTGCTTTTCCTGTCCCTGTTCGCCCTCGCCTGTGGCGAGGTGGAGTCCACCGACCAGGTGGCCGCCCCCGCCGAGCCGGCCGCTGAGGAGCCGGCGGCTCCCGCCGCTGGCGAAGCCGTCGTCGCCGCCGCCGAGGCCCCGGCTGATGAGGCCGCTGCCGCCAAGTGGGTCTGCCCCATGTGCGAGGGTGTCGAGGCCGACGCCGCGGGCGAGTGCCCCAAGTGCGGCATGGCCCTGGTGGAGAACGCGGCCAAGGCCTGCGGCTGCGACAAGGGCGAAGGCGAGCACGATCACGCCGACTGCCCCCACCAGAAGGGAGGCGCCCAGGGCGAGCACGACCACGCCGACTGCCCCCACGCCAAGGCCGCCGCCGAAGCCGCCGAAGCCGCCGAGGCCGCGGGCGAGGCCGCTCCCGAAGCCCACGATCACGGCGACCACGAGGGCCACGACCACTAGCAGAGTGCGTCAAGATGGCGGCTCGGCAGGCGCAGTAGACACGGGTCTTGACGCTCTGTGCTAGCCCCCGCGCTCGATGCCGTGCTTCTCCAGCCGGTAGGCCAGGATGTGCCGCGGTACGCCCAGCCGGCGTGCCGCTTCGCTCACGTTCCAGCTGCAGCGGTCCAGCACGTGGCGCACGACCTGCTCCTCGATCTCACCCAGGGAGAGCCCCTCGGGCAGCAGCTCCAGCCAGCGATCCGAGGCCACCGTGAAGCGCTCCGGAGGCAGGTGCTCCAGCGCCACCTCGCCACCCGACGCCAGGATGGCCAGCCGCTCGCAGACATTGCGCAGCTCGCGCACGTTGCCGTGCCAGCCTCGCCGCGCCAGCGCCTCCGCCACCTGGGCGGGGAGCCGCAGCCGGCGGCCCGGCGCCAGCTCCGCCAGGAAGGCCTCGGCCAGGGGCACGATGTCCTCGCGGCGCTCCCGCAGCGGCGGCAGGTGCACCTGGATGACGTCCAGCCGGTAGAACAGATCCTCGCGGAACCTTCCCTCGGACACCCGCTCCTCCAGGACCTGGTTGGTGGCCACCACGATGCGGGCGTCCACCGCGATGGGCTCGTCGGCGCCCACCACGTCCACCAGGCCCTCCTGCAGCACCCGCAGCAGCTTGCCCTGCAGCGCCAGGGGCAGCTCGGCGATCTCGTCCAGGAACAGCGTGCCCCCGCTGGCTCGCCGGAAGCGCCCTTCGCGGGCCTGGGTGGCGCCGGTGAACGCTCCGCGGGTGTGGCCGAACAGCTCTGACTCCAGCAGCTCGCCCGGCACCGACGCGCAGTTCACCGCCACGAAGGGCCCCGCCGCCCGCTCCGAGCGCGCGTGGATGCGCCGGGCCACCAGCTCCTTGCCCACGCCGCTCTCACCGGTGATCAGCACCCCGGCGGTGCTTGGCGCCACCCTGTCCGCCAGCTCCAGCACGCCCTGCATGGCCTGCGACGCCGCCACGATGGGCCGCTCCACCCCGGAGCGCAGGCGTCGATTGTCGGCCCGCAGCCGGCTGGTCTCCAGGGCGCGCAGCAGGGTGAGCTCCAGCCGATCCCGGGAGAAGGGCTTCTCCAGGAAGTCCCAGGCTCCCTGGCGCATGGCGTCCACGGCCAGATCCACGCTGCCGAAGGCCGTGATGACCACCACCGGCACCTGGGGCGCCCGCTCGCGCACCGTGCGCAGCAGGGTCATGCCGTCCACCCCGGGCATCTTGAGATCCGTGACCACCACCTCGTGGCGCTGCGGATCGAAGCGCTGCAGCCCCTCGGCTCCGTCCCGCGCGTCGTCCACCTCCAGCCCGGCTCGGCGCAGGTTGTGCACCGCCACCGCCCGGCCGGTGTTGTCGTCGTCGATGAAGAGGATGGGCATGCTCAGGCCTCCAGCTGGTCGCGCTGCTGTCGCTGTATCAGGAACCAGCGCCACAGCAGGTAGACGGCGGGGATGATCACCAGGGTGAGCAGGGTGGAGGACACCAGCCCTCCTACCATGGGCGCGGCGATGCGCTTCATCACCCGCGTGCCAGTCTCCGTGCCGAACATGATGGGCAGCAGGCCGATCATGGTGGTGGCCACGGTCATGAGCTTGGGCCGCACGCGATCCACGGCGCCCTCCATGATGGCCGCCTTGAGGTCGTCCATCCCTCGCATCCGGCCCTCCGCACTGTACCGATCGATGGCCTCTTCCAGGTACACGAGCATCACCACGCCCGTCTCCGCGGCCAGCCCACCCAGCGCGATGAAGCCCACCCCCACCGCCACGCTCATGTTGAAGTCCATCAGGTACATCAGCCAGATGCCGCCCACCAGCGCGAAGGGCAGGGTGGCCATGACGATGGCGGTCTCGCCCAGCCGCCGGAAGTGGGCGTAGAGCAGGATGAAGATCAACCCGATGGTCAGCGGGATCACGACGCTCAGCCGCTTGGCTGCGCGCTCCATGTACTCGTACTGGCCTGACCAGACCATGCTCACTCCTGGAGGAAGCGAGACCTGCTCCTTGACCACCTGCTGGGCCGTCTTGACGTAGCCGCCCAGGTCGCGCCCCTCGGGCATGGTCTTGTCGAGATCCACGTAGATCCAGGCGGTGCGCCGAGCGTTCTCGCTCTTGACCGCGGGCGGGCCCTTGGTCACCGAGATGTCGGCCACCTGGGACAGCGGCACGTAGTGCCCCATGTGCGTCGGCACGGCGATGCCCTTGAGCGACTCGATGTCACCGCGCAGCTCCCGCGGATACCGCAGGTTCACCGGGTAGCGCTCGAGCCCCTCCACGGTCCAGGTGACGTTCATGCCGCCGATGGCCGACTTGATCACGTCCTGCACATCGGCGACGTCCAGCCCGTAGCGCGCGGCGTCGGCCCGGCGCACGTCGATGTCGATGAAGTTGCCGCCCACCACGCGCTCTGAGTACACCGTAGAGGTGCCCGGCACCTCGCGCACCACCGCCTCGATGCGCTCGCCCAGCGCGCTCAGCTCCTCCAGATCGTCGCCCAGCAGCTTGATGCCGATGGGCGTCTTGATCCCCGTGGCCAGCATGTCGATGCGGGTCTTGATGGGCATGGTCCAGGCGTTGGTGACCCCCGGGAACTGCACCATCTGGTCCAGCTCCCTGGAGATGTCCTCGATGGTCTTGCCAGCGGGCCACTCCTCCGCGGGCTTCAGGATGATGGTGGTCTCGATCATCGACAGGGGCGCCGGGTCGGTGGCGGTCTCTGCGCGCCCGATCTTGCCCAGCACGTGCTCCACCTGGGGGTGGCTGGCGATGATCTTGTCCGTCTGCTGCAGCAGCTCGCGCGCCTTGGTGATGGAGATGCCCGGCGGCGTGGTGGGCATGTAGAGCAGGTCACCCTCGTTGAGCGGCGGCATGAACTCGCTGCCCAGCTGGGAGTAGGGCAGCAAGGTGACGCCCAGCAGCGCGACGGCGGCGAGCACGGTGGATCGCGGCCAGCGCAGCACCACGCGGATGAACGGCCGGTAGATGGCGATGAAGAACCTCGACAGCGGGTTCCTCTGCTCGTTGATGATCTTGCCGCGCACGAAGTAGTACATCAGCACGGGGATGATGGTGATGCTGATGATGGTGGAGGCCCCCATGGCGAAGCTCTTGGTCCAGGCCAGGGGCTTGAACAGGCGCCCCTCCTGGGCCTCCAGGGCGAAGACCGGCAGGAAGCTCACCGTGATGATGGCCAGGGAGAAGAACAGCGCCGGGCCCACCTCCTTGGACGAGTCGATGACCAGCTCGATGTGGCTGCGCCCCCGGTCGCGCTCCATGTGCTTGTGCAGGTTCTCCACCAGCACCACGCTGGCGTCCACCATCACCCCCACGGCGATGGCGAGACCTCCCAGGCTCATGATGTTGGCGTTGATTCCCAGCAGGCGCATGACCAGGATGCTGGCCAGGATGCCCACCGGCAGCGTGAAGATGGCCACGAAGGAGCTGCGCAGGTGCAGCAGGAAGATCACGCAGATCAGCGCGACGACGAGCATCTCCTCCAGCAGCTTGACCTTGAGGGTGTCGATGGCCCGCTCGATCAGCCCCGAGCGATCGTAGGAGACGTGCACCTCCACACCGGGAGGCAGGCTGCCCTTGAGGCTGTCCAGGCGCTCCTGCACCCGCTCGATGACCTCCAGCGCGTTCTCTCCGAAGCGCAGCAGCACGATCCCGGTCACCACCTCACCTTCGCCGTTCATCTCGACGATGCCGCGCCGCACCTCGGGGCCCAGCTGGATGCGCGCCACCTGGCGCAGCAGGATGGGGGTGTGGGTCTCGGCGTCCATGCCCACCGGCACGGTCTCCAGGTCGTCCACCGACGAGATGTAGCCCCGCCCCCTCACCATGAACTCGGTCTCCGCCATCTCCACCAGGCGCCCGCCCACATCGACATTGGAGCGCTGGATGGCCTTGCGCACCTGGCCCAGGCTCACGCCGAAGGCGCGCAGCTTCTCCGGATCCGCCTCCACCTGGTACTGGCGCACGAAGCCGCCCACGCTGGCCACCTCGGCCACCCCCTGCAGGCTCATCAGGTCGTAGCGCAGGTACCAGTCCTGCAGGCTGCGCAGCTGCGCCAGGTCGAAGCCGCGGAAGTTGGCCGCGTCGAACAGCTCCTCGCGGGAGATGCGCTCGTCGTTGTCGCGGTCGAAGGACTCGACGACGAAGTAGAGTGATCGCTCCAGGAAGTGCTCGGGGTCGGAGGCGCCCACCTTGGACGAGACCGTGAACAGCTCGGTGAGCTGCGCCTCGGAGTACACCCGCCGATCCTCGCCCTGGAACTTCTTGACCAGCACCGGGGCCGGCAGCTCGCCATCGGAGACCGCGCCGTCACCGTCGGTGTCGAGCTTGCTGCGCAGCACCTCGGCTCGCGGCGTGAAGTCGGTGAGGGTGTACTCGTAGACCCAGCCCACGCCGGTCGCGTCGGGGCCGAGCTGCGGGTTGACGCCGTCGGGCAGCCGCCCGCTGACGAAGTTGAGGTACTCCAGCACCCGCGAGCGGGCCCAATAGAGATCGGTGCCGTCCTCGAAGATCACGTACACCAGGGAGAAGCCGAAGAAGCTGTAGCCGCGGACCACCTTGGCGTAGGGCACGCTGAGCATCGCCGTGGTGAGGGGATAGGTGACCTGGTCCTCCACCACCTGGGGCGCCTGGCCGGGGTACTCCGTCAGCACGATGACCTGCACGTCGGAGAGATCGGGGATGGCGTCCACGGGCGTCGTCTTGAGCGCCCAGATGCCGGCCATGACCACCATCGCCGTCAGCAGGACGACGAAGAACCGGTTCCTGACGCTGCCCTCGATGATGCTGTCGATCATGGCGCCCTCTCAGTGACCGGCGTGGTCTGAGTGCTCGGCACCAGCCATGCTCTCGAGGAACATGCCGCACTCCGGGCACTTGCCCGGCCGTTCCTGCACCACCTCGGGATGCATGGGGCAGCTGTAGGGACCACCGGCGGTGCTCTCCAGGAACATGCCGCACTCGGGGCACTTGCCTGGCTTGTCGCTGGTGACCTCGGGGTGCATGGGGCAGGTGTAGGCGGCGTCGGCCGCACCATGGGCCGCGTGGTCGTGGGCGTCCTGCCCGGAGTGCTCGGCCGCGGCGACCTCGTCGCCGTAGACCGCCCGCAGCTCCTCGGGCGTGCCGGGGCGCTCTTCAAGGAACATGCCGCACTCGTTGCAGCGCCCAGGACCCGCCTGCAGCACCTCGGGGTGCATGGGGCAGGAGTAGACGGTGGTGACCGTGGCCCTGGCCTCTTCGCCCCCGCCCGCGCGGACAGCCAGGAGCTTGGCGATGGCCTCCTGCAGCTGGCTCTCGCTGTCGAGCAGGAATTGCCCGGAGGTGACCACCACCTCGCCAGCGGACAGCCCCGTGAGCACCTCGGTCATGTGGTGGTCGGCCACCAGCCCGGTGGTGACCTCCCGGGCGGTGAAGCGGCCCTGGCCCAGCGCCAGGAACACCAGCTCCCGCTCCCCCGTGTGGATGATGGCCTCGGTGGGCACCGCGAGCACGTCTTCCTTCTTGCGGTACTGGATGTGCACGGTGGCGAACATCCCAGGCTTGAGCGCCACCCCGGGGTTGTCGAACTCCAGGCGCACGCGGAGCGTGCGAGTCTTGGGGTTCAGGGTCGGGTAGATGTAGGTGACCTCCCCCTCCAGCAGGGTGCCCTTCTGGAAGCTCAGCTCCATCTGGGCGGGCTGGCCCAGCTCCACCCAGGGAGCGTCGAACTCGTAGACCTCCGCCTCCACCCAGATCTTGGCCAGGTCGCCGATCCGGTACAGGTCCTTCCCTGCCGCCACGCGGGCGCCCTCCACCACGCTCTTGTGCAGCACGTAGCCGCTGGAGGGCGAGCGGATGGACAGCGTGCGGGCCGCGTCGCCTGACCGCGCGATGGCGTCGATGTCGCGGGCCTCGATGTCCCACAGCTCCAGCTTGCGCCGGGCGGAGCGGGCCAGGGCCTCGTCGGCGGAGCGCAGGGCCAGCAGGTACTCCTCCTGGGCCGCCACCAGCTCGGGCGAGTAGATCTCGAACAGGCGCTGCCCGGCCTTCACCGGGTCGCCGGTCTTGTCCACCAGGATGCGATCCACCCAGCCGCTGAAGCGCAGGTTCACCACGCTCACCTCGTCCTCGGCCACCTGCACTTCGCCGATGGTGCGCAGGTGCCTGAAGATGGTCTGGGGCCTCGCCACCGAGCTGCGCACCCCCATGCTCTGCACCACGACAGGGTCCACACCGACGACGCCCCCCCCGCCGGCGCCCACCTCGTCCGTGTAGACCGGCACCAGGTCCATGCCCATGGGGGACTTGCCCGGCTTGTCCGAGATGTAGCCGGGATCCATGGGGGCGACCCAGTGGGAGAGCTCGCGCTCACCCTCCGGTGCGCTGCCCTTGGCGGCCCCGCCGCCGCCCTTCATGGGCGTCAGGTCCATGCCGCACAGGGGACAGCTGCCCGGATGATCCTGCACCACCTGCGGGTGCATGCCGCAGGTGTACAGCTGGGCCCCGGCCTGCTCCGACGGCGCCTCGGAGGTCGCCTCGTCGCCACAGCTCACCAGCGGCAGGGCGAGGGCGAGGGCGAGGATGAGAGTGCGGAGGGTCATCGTTGGTCTCCTGCCACGGACGACTGTCCGGTGATCGCGCGGACGGCGGCGTTCTGGAGGTGGGTCTCGGTGATGGCCGTCAGCCGCGCGCGGTCCAGCTCGAGCAGCTGCACCTCGGCCTGGTAGAGGCTGGCGAAGTCGGCCTTGTCCACGCGGTAGTCAGCCAGCGTGGTGTCCAGCGCCTGGCGCGCCGCGGGCAGCAGCTCGTCCTGGTAGACCTGCGCCTTCGAGGCTGCGCGCGTCCAGGCGGCGTGGGCGGACTCCAGCTGGGCCTCGATGGAGTCCAGCAGCGCCTCGTGGCGCCGCCTGGCGGCGGCCGCCGCCTCGAGCGCCGCGCTCTGCTTGCCGCGCCCCACTCGCGAGGAGCTCAGCGTGATGGGCGCCGAGATCCCCAGGCTGGCGAGGTCGGTGCCAGGATCCACGTCGGTCTGGACCGTGCGGACCCGGTAGCCACCCCAGACGGTGAGGTCCGGCCGCGCGTCCGCTCGCGCCAGGCGCGCCTCGAGCTCTGCGCCGCGCTCGGCCGCGCGCAGCTCCTCGAGGGCAGGGCGCTCCTCGCGAGCCTGGTCCAACCAGCCCGCCACACCTTCGCCTGGGGCCAGCGGCACGGCCTCGGCGGGCGTGTCGAAGCGATCAGCCGGTGAGCGGGCCAGGCTGGCCACCAGGGCCGCGCTGAGCTGGCGATCCCGGCGCTCGAAGTCGTCGAGATCGTCGGCGAGCTTGTCGCGCAGCACCTGCAGCCGCACCAGGGCGTGCTGACCTGCGGATCCCGTCTCGTAGCGCGCCCGCACAGCCTCCACGAGCTGGTCCGTCAGCTCCACGTGCTCAGCGGTCACCGCCCTGAGCTGGCGCACGAGCAGCAGCCGCCACCAGCTCTCCTCCACCGCCCGCACCAGCCGCAGGCGGGCCTCATCCAGGCTCGCCTCGGCCACCGCCACCCGCGACTCCGCCACCTCCTGGCGCAGCCCCGTCACCCCCGGAAAAGGGATGGTCTGCTGGGCCTTGAGCTGCAGCCCGGCCATGGGGTGATCCGCCAGCCCCCAGCTCGACACCGGCACATTGGAGTACTCCAACATGGCCATGGGATCGGGCCAGGCATCCGCGACCCCCGCGAGGGCATCGAGCTGCTCCACCCGCGCCTCCATCGCCGCGATGCCGGGGTTGGCCGACAGCGCCTCGACGGTCAGGTCCGCCAGGTCATCGGCGGCGACGGCCAGCGGGACGAGGAGCAGCAGCAGGGTCGACAGGGCAGCGGGCATGGTGGGCTCCAGGAGCGCGGATCAGTG
This sequence comes from uncultured Enterobacterales bacterium, assembly GCA_964512185.1. Classification (GTDB taxonomy): domain Bacteria; phylum Myxococcota_A; class UBA796; order UBA796; family JAFGLY01; genus CAZEJJ01. Next base: position 55,508 of record CAZEJJ010000018.1, read on the forward strand.
CTCGTGGCCGGCGTGGTCGTGCTCCCCGGCGGGCGCCGGCGCGGCTCCCGGCGCCGCCACCAGGTCCATGCCGCAGCTGGGGCAGTCGCCCGCGGCGGAGGTCTTGACCTCGGGGTGCATGGGGCAGGTGTACACGGCCTCGGCCTCCACCAGCTTCATGCCGCACTCCGGGCAGTCGCCCTCGGCGTCGGCCAGCACCGCGGGGTGCATGGGGCAGGTCCAGGTGGCGGCGGGCTCGGCGGCCGGGGGGGCGGGGGGCGGCTCAGCGGCGGGGGGGGCGGGGGCGTCTGAGGCGGTGTGAGCGCCGTGATCACGCCCGGCGTGGTCATCCTGTGCGACGGCCACATCCGGGGCAGAGCCACAGGCGAGCAGGAACAGGGGAAGGAGGACGGAGAGGTTTTTTCGCATGCTGCACTCCTTGGGGATGGAACGAGTCCACAGAGCACGACCCGTGCCAAGGACGAAACGCCCCGAGCCAGCGAGATCGGGCTGCGCGCTGCGCCTGGGAGTGAAGAATATTCTTAAACGCTTTTGCGAAATCCTCAAGCACAGTGGCGCCCAGGCACCGAGGGCTCATAGAGGGGCCCGAAGCTGGATTCGAGCGACAGGAGCAGCGGAATGGACACGAAGATCAAGGGCAAGCGCGGCCAGTGGGGCACGCGCCTGGGCTTCATCCTGGCGGCGGCGGGCAGCGCCATCGGCCTGGGCAACATCTGGAAGTTCCCCTACATCACCGGCGAGAACGGTGGCGGGCTCTTTGTGCTCATCTACCTGGTCTGCATCGTGCTGGTGGGCCTGCCCATCATGATCGCCGAGGTGCTGATGGGCCGCGCCACCCAGTCCACCCCGGTGGGCGCCTTCGCCATGTTCAAGGGCGAGGGCAGCAACTGGAAGCTGGTGGGCTGGCTGGGCGTGGCCGCCGGCTTCGTGATCCTCTCGTATTACAGCGTGGTGGCGGGCTGGGCCTGCAACTACTGCCTGATGTCCATCTGCCACTTCTTCGCTGACAAGTCCCCCGAGCAGATCGGCGGCCTGTTCGGCGTGCTCTACACCTCGGGCGATATCAACCTCTTCTGGCACCTGGTGTTCATGGCCATGACCCTGGGCATCGTGGTGGGCGGCATCAAGGGCGGCATCGAGCGCTGGTCGCGCCTGCTCATGCCGCTCATGATGGTGCTGCTGGGCATCATCGCCCTGCGCGCCTTGACCATGCCCGGCGTCGGCCAGGCGCTGGACTTCTTGTTCATGCCCCACGCCGACAAGCTGCAGCCCAGCTCCATCCTCGAAGCGCTGGGCCACGCCTTCTTCACCCTGAGCGTGGGCATGGGCGCCATGCTCACCTACGGCTCCTACCTGGATCGCGACAGCAACATCGCCGTGGCCTCGGGCTGGATCACCGGCCTCGACACCGCCATCGCCCTGGTGTCCTGCGTGGCCATCTTCCCCATCCTGTTCAGCTTCGGCATGGAGCCCGCTGCGGGGCCCGGCCTGGTCTTCAAGACCATGCCCATCCTCTTCTCCCAGATGACCGGCGGCCTGCTGCTGGCCATCCTGTTCTTCGCCCTGCTGGTCTTCGCCGCCCTCACCTCCGCCGTCTCCCTGCTCGAGGTGGTGGTGGGCACCTTCATCGACCTGGTGGGCTGGAGCCGCACCAAGGCCACCTTCGTGGCGGCCACGGTGGTGTTCCTCTTCGGAGTGCCCTCGGCCCTGTCGGGCTCCGAGGGCCTCTTCGTCAACTGGGCCGAGCTGTTCGGCAAGAACTACTTCGACACCATGGACTACCTGGCCAGCAACTGGATGCTGCCCATGGGTGGGCTGGCCATCGCCATCTTCGTGGGCTGGTTCGTCAAGCCCTCCAGGCTGCATGAAGAGTTCATGGCGGGCACCGAGCCCAGCCAGAAGAAGCTCTGGCAGGGCGTGTTCACCGCCTGGCTGTGGATGCTGCGGGTCATCGTGCCCGTGCTGGTGGGCCTGGTGCTGCTCAACAAGATCGGGATCCTGCCCACCGAGCTGATCAACCAGCTGTTCTGATGCGCTACTCGAGGTACCAGGGCGACAGCCACATGCGCTCGCCGCCCGGGTCTTCGGCGTCGGGCAGCTCCTCGAAGCGCACCCTCGCGTACACGGCGCTGCCCGGCTCGGCCGCCAGCAGGTAGCTGAGCACCTCCCCTTCGACGGACTCCAGGGTGCGGCCGTGGGCGTTCAGCAGATCGATGCCCGCCACCTGCGCGTCGTCCGCCTCGAGCAGGCCCTCGAGGGAGATCACCACCTCGCCCCCCGACACCCCCTCGATCGCGTCGCCGGGCAGGGCCAGGCCGTGGTCACCCACCAGGGCCGCGCGCACCGCCAGGCGCGGGCCGGAGGTGGCCAGGGTGCGGCGCGCGAAGATGCCGTCGAACAGGGCTGAGGCGTCGCCCGGCTCCTCCACCATCACGCCGGCCAGCCCACCCGCGTGGTCGTGGCAGGCCAGGTCGCCGTCCTCGTCCATCTCGATGGCTGTGCAGGAGGGGCCGTCGTCGGATGAGCCCGGCAGGCCGTCGTGGGAGTCGGTGCCGGCGATGAAGCCCAGCTTGAAGCCCGCCAGCAGCGCCGCCTGGGCGGAGCCCTCGGGGAAGTAGTCGATGCCCTGCTTGGGGCGCCAGTCGCAGTGCTCGTCCTCCAGGTCGTGGCACTCGCTGGGGCCGTGCTCGCTGTACACCTCCAGCACCGTCTCGTAGCGCGGGTCGGGCAGGTTGTCGGCCTGCAGCCAGTCGGCGGGCTGGGGCAGCGACCAGCCCGGGTGGTGCAGGAACATCAGCAGGCGCTGTTCGCCGCAGGCGGCCTCGGCGGCCTCGAAGGCCTCGTACAAGGCCGGCACGTCGCTGGCCGCCACCGGGTTGGGCTCGCCGAAGAACGCGCCGTCTTCGGGGCGCTGGAAGGTGCGCCCGTCGGTGACGCCCGAGGAGATGCGCCAGTCGGTGCAGGCCTCACTGCCGGCGAAGACGATGCTGCGGTGACCGCCCCACAGGCGGCCCTCATCGTCGCGCATGTTGTTGGCGCTGAAGGTCCACTCGTAGCCCAGCAGGGAGAGCACGGAGCCGCCCTGGGCCGCGGCCACCCGGTCCAGCTGGGCGTCCCAGATGTTCACCGGCTCGCACTCCTCGCACAGCGAGTAGCTCTCCCACTCGGCGTGATCGGTGATCGCCACGAAGTCCAGCTCGCGCTCCTCGGCGCTGGAGAAGAAGTCCTCGGCCGCCGCCTCCCCGCGGTCGGCGCAGGCCTCGTCCACCAGCTCACAGCCGTCGTGGGACAGGTTGGTGTGGGCGTGCAGATCGCCCCAGATCAGCCGGCGACCCAGCTGCAGGAAGTCGACCCCATCGCCAGCCAGGTCGCGGCAGCCCTCCGCGGACAGCGTGGCCTCCACGGGCGTGACCGCGGGCTCGCTGGCCCAGCTCGCCAGGCTGAGGCTCTCCACCAGCTCCAGGTCCTGGGCCTCTCCCCAGTCGCTGCCGGTCCAGCCCAGCCCATCCTCGCGCGTGACGCGCAGCGCCAGGCCCTCGGGGCCGTCCAGCTGCAGCTCCAGGGCCAGCTCCTCGTCGGCCCAGGCCATGGCGTCGCTGCGCAGCGCGGCGGCGTTGACGGTCACCGGCTCGGGCCTGACCGCGGGCCCCGCCAGCCCGCTGAGAGGATCCACCAGCCGCACCGCCCGTGCCCTCGGCCCGAAGCTCCAGGGGCCCACTCCGAGATCGGCCATCACCCAGCCCGAGCTGCGCTGCACCTCCAGCCGCAGGCTCTGCTCGCCGTCGATCCATGCGCAGCCGGCCAGGTCGCCCGCCATGGCCTGCGGTGCCGGGGGAGGCTCAACCTCCAGCGGCTGGCGAGCCGTGTCCTCGACCGTGAAGCGGCAGGCCAGCACCAGGGCCCACAGCAGCGCTACGCTCATTCTCTCACCCCAGGCCAGGCTGGACGGATCGTCGGATCATTCTGCCCCAGGATCGGGAGCGAGGGAAGAACCGCGCAGAACTTTCGCGCACCGGCCGCGATCCCTGTGAGCCGCACCGGAGCGCGCACAGCGGACTTCAGGCCCCCGCGATGCCGCGCACCACGACGCTGGCGCAGGCCAGCCCGAAGGCGCCGGTGACGAAGCCCGCCGTGCCGTAGATCACCCGTCGCTGATCGCAGCTGTGGTGCTCCCTGGGCCCCGGACAGACGCAGCGGAAGCCGCGCCCGCCGTCATAGCGCAGCTGCTCGGGCTCGCGCACGCGCTCCAGCGAGTATACCGCGGGGATGCCCCAGGGGCCCTCGGCGGCGAAGCCGTGGTGCTTGCGCAGCAGCTTGCGCACCGTGGCCGCCAGGGGGTCCAGGCGGGTCTCGGCCAGGTCCGCGACCCTCAGGGCGGTGGGATCCATGCGGCCCGAGGCCCCCGTGGAGCAGACCACTGGGATGCCGCGCTCGCGACAGCTGGCCAGCAGGTGGCACTTGGTGGTGACATTGTCGATGGCGTCCACCACCCAGTCCACAGCGGGCTCGCCCAGGAGCGCCTCGGCGCTGGCCGAGTCGTAGAAGCGGTGCATGGGCTCCGCCTGCACCTGGGGGTGGATGCTGCGGATGTACTCCGCCAGCACCTGGGCCTTGGACCGACCCGCCGCGCCCTCGCGCGCCTGCACCTGTCGGTTGACGTTGGTGGCGCAGACCTGGTCGAAGTCCACCAGCCCCAGCCAGCCCACCCCGCTGCGGGCCAGGGCCACGGCGGCGTGGGAGCCCACCCCACCGAGCCCGATCACCAGCACCCGCGCCGCGAACAGGCGGGTCATGGCCTCGTCTCCCACCAGCCGGCCCAGGCGATCGAAGCGCCGATGCAGGCGGTAGCTCTGTTCGAAGCTGGGCAGGGTCTCGTCGCTCACGGCGGCCTCCGGCGGGCCGCTTGTAGCGAACCTGCTACCACCACGCCACGAAGGCCTGCCGCGAGGCCACCATCAGCTCGATGGGCCCGCCCCCGAAGTCCACCACGTCCCGGGTGAAGCGGCTGATGGAGCTCATCTCGCACTCGCCGCAGGAGGGGATGACGAACTGGGAGGTGAGGGCGGCGGGCACGGTGAGATCCCCGTCATCCGCGGTCTCACACCAGATGCTCGTCAGGCTCGCGGAGCCATGCCAGCCCGTCTCCAGCAGCAGCTGGATGCGGCTGCGCTCGTCGGACACCGGCGGCGTCCAGCTCAGCTGCAGATCCTCGCCCGGCACGATGGTGTCCACCTGGGCGTCCAGGGTCTCCACCCCCCAGGCTGAGAGGTCGAGCGCCGGGGTGGCACCGCCGGTGGAGGTGACGGTGATGGCGTCGCCCACGCCGAAGATGTCCTCGGGCCAGTCCCAGCTGACAGGGTAGCGACCATCGGAGCCCGGCTCGAAGACCTGGTCGCCGCTGGACAGCCCGCCCACGGTGACCGTGCCGCTGGGGGCGATCTCCGGGTAGGGCACACACTCGCCGTCGATGCAGGCCTCGTCCCACTCGCAGGCAGGTTCGCACTCCCAGCCGTTCATGGTGGCCCCGTGCAGCAGCACGCAGTCGCCTTGCTGCTCCACCCGCACCTGGGTCGTCGGCTGGGCCGTCTCCCAGAACTCCACCTGCACCTGCGCCCAGCCGTAGCCCCCCTCGTAGACCTGCTCCAGCACCAACACCTGGCCCGCCAGCTCGCTGGGAGCCGGGGGATCCTGCCAGTCGGAGTCGGTGTCCGTGTCGGCGTCGGTGTCGGTGTCGGTGTCGGTGTCCGTGTCCGTGTCCGTGTCGCCGGGATCGCTGTCGTCACTGGACCTGGGGCAGGCCGCCAGCAGCGCCGCCGCCAGCAGCATGATCAGCCGAGTTCGCATGCCTCTCCTCCTGTGCCCCGCTCTCGGAGCGGTGGCATGGTAGCCGGTGGAGCCGCAGGGTCGCGCTCGATCTCTGGACCAGGCGGATACCAGCCTGAGGAGTGCCCCTTAAGGTCGTAGCTACCATTGAAGGCCCCATATGGGTGACGAAGACGTCGGATCGTCGAACAGATCGTCGAAAGTGACGAAAGAAGTGCTGGCGGCACCTACCCCTGGGCCCGCCTACCCCGGCGTGAAGATGAACGGATAGGTGCACACGACGATGCCGCCGCCCTCCGGCTCGGGGAACCGCATGCGCATGAAGCGGCCGTTCAGACAGCTCTCCACGTCGCTGTCGTTCATGGTGCTCCTCTTGGTGGCGGCCGAGGACACCGAGCCGTCCTCGGCGATGACGAACTTGACGGTGATCTTCCCCGCCAGATCGTCCTCGTTCACCAGCTCGCGCTGGTAGCAGTAGCGCAGCTGGTTCAGGTGGCGCTCGATCACCGCGCCGATCTCGGACTTGTCCAGCGCCCCGAGGATGATGGGATCGCCTACACGGACGCTGGGGCCGTCTCCCGGAGAGGGCAGGCCGAAGCTCCCGCCCCCCGTGCCGTAGCCCGATGCCCCCCCGCCGTGGCCGCGGGTGCCCAGGCCACCCAGGCCCTCAGAGGTGCCGCCGCCACCCAGCCCCGAGCCCCGGCTGCCCAGGCCGCCGCTGCCGACGTCGATGCCCTCGGCGCCGATGAGGCCGCCGATGCTCCCCATGATGTCCGCATCCAGCCCACCGCTGCCGAAGATCCCTTCGAGCTCCCCCCCGTCCCGCAAGGCCCCGAGAACGCTGGCGTTCTCGGCGATCTGCTGGTCCAGCTCGCGCTTCTGCATAGCCACTCTCGATCCCCTGGCCTCGCTCACCTTCGAGTCCTGTTTGGCGAGCGCGGTCTCCACGGCTCGGGTCCGCACCGCCACCCGCCGCGGCTCGCGCTCCGTCGCCGCAGCGGCCCCCGGCTCGCGGCAGGCGCTCCAGGCCACCGCTCCCAGGGCGGTGCCCATGCACGCCAGGGCGTCCAGCTGGACCTGGGAGGCCTGGCTGCCGTACCAGGCCTCGCAGCGGCTCACCATGGCGTCGGAGAATTCCAGATCCGACTCGAAGGCGATGGCCTTTTCGATGGCGGGCCGGCAATGCGACACCGCCAGCTCGGCTGGTGTGGGCGGAGCAGGCGCAGGCGGCTCGCCGCCGCAGGCAGCCAGCACCAGCATGGTCACCACGAGACCAGGGGCGCTCATCGGCTGCCTCCCGCGATGATCTCGTGGGGGAACAGCTCCCGCCGCTGGGCCGTCCAGGCCTGCCAGGCGGCCTCGTCGGCGCCCATGGGCAGGAAGGGTCCCCAGCGGGCATAGTCCAGCACCCGCACCAGCAGCTCGTAGGGCGCCTGGGAGCCGGGCACCACCAGCACCTCGTCCAGCTCGGGGTGGGCGTCCTTCACCTGGCCGAGCACCCTGTTGAGGCCCGCCCAGTCGTAGTCCTCCGTGCCCTGGCAGTCCTCGCCCGACAGGCAGGGCAGCGCGGGCGGCGCACCGGGCCCTTCGCTCTGCCGACCGTCGGGGTAGAGCAGCTCGTCCACACCAGACAGGTACAGTCCCCGCTCGCCGATGGCGATGGTGAGCTGCAGCGGGGGCTCCCCATCCGTGTCGGGCTCTCCGGGCAGGACGATGGCCGGCAGCGTGGCCTCGATGCTGGCGCTGCTGTCCATCCAGGGGTTGCGCACCACCAGCTGGAGGTCGCTGTACTGGGCCTGGCCCGCGGTGTAGAGCACCGGGCGCAGCACGTGGAAGGGCAGCTCGCGATGCACGCTGAGCAAGATCTCGCCTCGGAAGCGCAGCGCGGGATCCTGGGCCAGCAGGGCGAGCATCTCCAGCTCGTCCTCGAGCAGCCGCGCCTGCTCGTACTTCTCGCTCAGCAGGTCGTACAGGGGCGTGACCAGCAGGCCACGTCGCGAGGCCCTGGGGATCCCCGGGTCGGCTCCCTCCCACGGCGGCTCCAGCTGCACCACCTGCGCCCCGTCCACGACCACACCGCCGCTGTACACCGTCACGCTCACCGCCAGCGACGGTGCCCGCTCCGCCAAGGAGCTGGGCAGCTCCAGCGCCGGCTCCTGGGCTCCCGCGGAACCCGACAGCAGGCCGCCGCACATGAGAAGAGGTCGGATCGCGAGCATGGTACCTCCGGTGCACGCCTGTGACAGCCGCCTGCGGGATCGCTCCGAGCCTATCCCGGCCGGGCCCGCTGCCACTCCCGCAGCGCCCCTTGCCCCCCAGAGCGGACAGAACAGCTCCAGTGAGCTGCCACTGCCCGTGTTTTGTCCGCTTTTT